>NZ_SHLA01000001.1:3300000-3583060 GCF_004217565.1 Zhihengliuella halotolerans
CCGCCATCCACACCGAAACACCGGCCCGCCGCCGCACGGGGTCGCTGTCCAAGATCGTCCGCCTGCACTTCGTCGACCGTTCCCGCATGATCGACGCGCCGCTGCTGATCATGGCCGGAGTCGCCGTGCTCATCGTCGCGGTCATGCTCGTCTTGGAGGGATTCACGGACGTCCCCCGCACCGAATTGTCCGAGGGCTTCCGCTACAACCAGGCCGCGCTCTGGTGCCTCAGCGGTTACATCATGAACGTCGGCGTCATGGCGTACGCGCGCACCATGCCGTACGCGATGGGCCTCGGCGCCACCCGCCGCCAGTACTTCTGGGGCACCACGGCCGCCCTCACGCTCGAGGCCGTCATCATCGCCGCGATGATGACCACGTTCCTGTTCTTCGAGAAGATCACGGGGCACTGGTTCACGGGTGCGCGCATGTTCGACACGTTCCTGACCGGCGACGGCGACTACGTGAGCCTGTTCGTCATCGGCTTCGGCATCTCGCTCGCGATGCTGCTGTTCGGCAGCTTCTTCGCCTCGGTCTACATGCGCTGGAGCTCCGCGGGAGTCATCGGCTCGATCGCCGTGATCGTCGTACTCGCCCTCGCCGCCGTCGCCGCGGTGCTCGCCCTGGAACTCGACGTGGCCGCAGCGTTCGCGACGTTCCCGTTCGGCAAGATCGCCGGCATCCTGGTGCTGGTCTCGGCCCTCGCCGCGCTCGCCTCGTGGGGAGTCATGCGGAAGGCGCCGGTCGGCCGCTGACGCGGCACCAGCGTAAGGAACGACGACGGCGCCCGCCACGCGCCGTCGTCGTTCTGGGCGGTCCGTCGCGCGATCCGTCGCTTAGAACGCCGACACGGCGAGGGGCTATGGCACCGGGATGGGCCGGGCGCGGGTCAGCGCGACTCGATCACGCGGATCGCGAGCTGAAGCCGGCTGTCGACCCCGAGCTTGGCGAAGATGCGCGCGAGGTGCGTCTTGACAGTGGGAAGCGAGAGGAACAGGGCTCGGGCGATCTCGGTGTTGGAGAGACCCCGCGCCACGCCCTCGGCGACCTCGCGCTCGCGGTCGCTGAGCCCGGCGAGGACGGACTCTCCCGTGATCCTGCGGCCGTGCCGCGTCGCCACCGCGACCAGCCGATCGAGCACCACGGGCGAAACGGCCGTCTGACCGGCTGCGGCCTGTTCGACGGCGGCGACCAGATCACGCGGCGGCGTGTCCTTGAGCAGGAATCCGCAGGCCCCGGCCTCGAGAGCGTCGAGGATGAACTCGTCCGTCTCGAAGGCCGTGAGCATGAGCACCCGGGGCGGGGACGCGGCGGCCGCCAGCCTGCGGGTCGCCTCGATCCCGTCGATTCCGGGCATGCGGATGTCCATGAGGACGACGTCGGGGGCGAGCCGGTGCGCCTGGGCGATCGCTTCGGCGCCGTCGGACGCCTCGCCGACGATCCGGAGGCCGTCGGTGCGGTCGAGAATCAGGCGGAGGCCCGCCCGTACGAGGTTTTCGTCGTCTGCGAGCAGGACTCGGACCGGCGCGTTCACTTCAGCCATGGCAGCTCCGCATCCACAGTGAATCGGTCGCCGCTGCAGTCGACGTGCAACCGGCCGCCGAGCAGTTCGACACGCTCGCGCAGACCGATCAGGCCGAACCCAGGGTCGGCCCCACCGGCCCGCGCCGCGGCCACACCGTTGCCGGCCGACACGCGGATCCCGTGTGCTGGCCCACCGGCCAGGGTCAACCGGACCGGCTGGCCCGGCGCGTGTTTGCGTGCGTTCGTCAGGCACTCCTGCACGATCCGGTAGAGCGCGCGGATCGTGACGTCCGACGGCTGATGTGCGGACGCGCCGGCGAGGCCGTCGTCGTCGGTGAGCTCCACGGGCGTGCCCGCCGAGCGCGCGGCGGAGACCAGCTCCCCGATCGCCGCCAAGGTGGGCTGCGGAGTGGTCCCGGCGTCCTGTTCGCGCAGGACCGTGAGTACGGAGCGCAGTTCCTGCGACGCGCTGCGGGCGGTCTGCTGGATGACGTCCGAGGTCCGCCGGATGGTCTCCGCGTCCAGATCCCGCCGGTATTCCAGGGCGCCGGCGTGCAGAGAGATCAGGCTCAGCTGGTGGGCGAGGCCGTCGTGCATCTCCCGGGCGATTCGGGTGCGCTCGGCGGCGCGCGCCCGCTCGGCGTGGGCCTCGCGTTCGCGCCGCGCGCTGACCGCCTCCTGCCGCAGGGATCGGATCAACGACCGGCGGGACCGCCGTCCCCAACCGATGAGACCCGTGATTCCGAGGACCGCGGCCATGATCGCCGCGAACTCCCAGAAGCGCAGCGTCTCTGTCGACGGGTCGACGACGAAGGTGTAGAACCACCCCGCTGCGAAGCACAGCGCGGCCGCGAGCGGGAACCAGAGTCGGGGCCTGCGGGCGGCGAAAGACCCGACGACGATTAGGGCCGCCGGGGAGGCCATGGTGGACACGGCGCTTGCCGCCACCACGATCAGGCCCGGGACGAGCGCCGTCATCGGGTGGGGCCGGGGACTCTCGTCGTCGAGGGGAAGAAGCGCGAGGGCGAGCAGCCCGAGCGCGGTGAGCCCCGCGAGGACGTCCACCGCGAAGAGGAGGAAGAGCCGCCCCGATTCGGCCGCGGGCAGGGCGTCGGGATCCTCCGGCAGGAGCATCCCCCAGAACACCAGGGAGAGCACGCCGCCGATGACGAGCGCGACGGCCACGGTCATCGCGATGCGCCAGCCGGGGCGTCGGATCCAGGTCAGCATCCGTTCAGTCTATGGAGGCCCGGCGCCCGGCGCCGTCGTCCATCGGGATGAATCCGTCGGATCGTCGCAGGGGCATGGCCCGTCAGCGCCACCAGGTGTCGAAGATCGTGACCGGGACCGTGCGCTTGTGGCGGGTGGTGAGGTACCGGCGTTCGAGCTTCTCGGCCGTGGCCTCGTTGATCTCGCGACCCTCGAGGAAATCGTCGATCTCGTCGTAGCGGATGCCCAATTCGTCCTCGTCGGTGCGTCCGGGCTGATCGTCGAGCAGATCCGCCGTCGGCGCTTTGGACCACACCTGCTCGGGTGCCCCCAGGTATTCGGTCAGCTGCCGGTTCTGGCGCTTGTTCAGGCCGAAGAGCGGCAGGATGTCCGCGCCGCCGTCACCGAACTTGGTGAAGAACCCGGTCACCGATTCCGCGCCGTGATCCGTGCCGATGACCAGCAGGTTGCGCTCGCCGGCCAGCGCGTACTGGGCGACCATGCGCATGCGGGCTTTCGAGTTGCCCTTGTTGAAATCCGAGATCGCGCGGCCGGTGGTCGCCGAGAACTCGGCCTCGAGGCCGTCAACGGCGGGCTTGACGTTGAACGTCCACGTCGTGAACGGCGCGATGAACTCCAGGGCGCGCTGAGCGTCGTCCTCGTCGGCCTGCACGCCGTAGGGAAGGCGCACCGCGACGAAGTCGGCCTCATGCCCCTCGGCTCGCAGCTCCTCGGCGGCCAGTTGGGCGAGGCGCCCGGCGAGTGAGGAGTCCACACCGCCGGAGATGCCGAGCACGAACCCGGCGGTGCCGGTCGCGAGCGCGTAGTCCTTGAGGAACTGAACGCGGCGGGCCACCTCCTCGGCTGGATCGATCCGGGGCTTGACGCCCATTTCTTCCACGATTCTCGCCTGCAACTCACGCATGGCCACAGCATACCGGCGCAGTGCCGGTCGAAGTCGAGGACGCCGGGCGGATGAAATGAGAAATTCACCTCAAGGTCTTGGCACGTTCGGAGTGAACTGCTTGGATTGAAGCATGATTCGGCCCCGTTGCCGCGGGGCACGTCGTTAGGACAGGCCGCCATGACCACTTCCCGGTCCACACCGCGCACCCCCGAGCACCCGGCCCCTGAGCATTTCCTCCTCCACCTCAGCGACACCCACCTGCGCGGCGGCGACATCGCGCTGGGCGGGACGATCGACGCCGCCGACCGGCTGAAGATGGTCTTCGCCGATCTCGAAGCGGCCGGCTGCCGACCCGAGGCACTGCTCTTCACCGGAGACCTCGCCGACAAAGGCGAGCCCGATGCCTACGCCAAGCTGCGCGCGATCGTCGAGCCCGCTGCGCGCCGCATGGGCGCGGATGTCATCTGGGCCATGGGCAATCACGACGATCGGGCGGCGCTCCGTGCGGGACTGCTCGACGAGGCCCCCAGTACCGCGCCGCTCGACCGGGTGCACTGGCTGGGCGGGCTGCGCGTCGTCGTCCTCGACACTTCCGTCCCGGGCGCCCACCATGGTGCGCTTACGGGTGAACAGCTCGACTGGCTCGCGGCCGAACTCGCCACCGCCGCCCCGGAAGGGACCCTGTTGGCGCTGCACCACCCGCCCGTCCCGAGCGTGCAACCGCTCGCGATCCTCGTCGAGCTGCGCGGGCAGGCCGAGCTCGCTGAGGTCCTGAGCGGAACGGACGTGCGCGCGATCCTGGGCGGCCACCTGCACTATTCGACGGCGGCGACGTTCGCGGGCGTGCCCGTCTCCGTCGCCTCGGCCACGTGCTACACGCAGGACCTGGCCGCGGCGGTCGACGCCGAGAGTGGAATCCGCGGCACCCGCGGGCGCGACTCGGCCCAGTCCTACAACCTCGTCCACGTCTATCCGGAGACGGTCGTGCACTCGGTGGTGCCCGCCGCCGGCGGGCAGGAGTTCGGTACGGTCATGTCCCCGGCGCAGGTCCAACGGGTGCTGCTCGAGCACGGCATCCAGTACGACGGCGGTGCGGAGGCCCCTGCAGCGCGCCGCCGTATCGCCCCGCGCCAGCACGCGCAGCACTAGCTGCCGCTCGCCCGGGCGCTTCGCCGGACGGGCGCCGGTCAAAGCTTCCAGTCGTCAATATTCGTCGTCGTTCGCGACTTTTGCGGCAGCGAGCGACGAGTCGATGCGTTCGAACCACCGGCAGCGACGAGTCGACGGGCGCGATCAGCCCTGACTGACGACTCGCGATCCCGGTGGCTAGATGACGTGCGCCAGTTCGCGCCGGTCGCGGGTAGCCGACGCCAGCAGCGACCGCAGCACGATCAGGACCAGGACGAGGGCGGCTCCGCCGATGAAGCACGCGCACAGGGCGAGCACGACGCCTGGGCCGCCCACACCGACGACGAACAACAGGTGCGTCATGACGATGCACGGCAGCGCGACGGCTCCCGCCGCGCTGCCGACGAGCCCGTTCACCCAGCGGATCGCGCCGCCGTCGAAGATCCGTTCCGCGCTGGTCAGCGTCAGCAGTCGCCAGAGGGCAATCAGTGCGATCTGGACGAGGAACAGCGCCACGATGCCGGCCACCGAATACGGAACGACGAGGTGGCGCACCTCCCAGTGGGGCGAACCCACGCTCGAGGCCAGCATCGGCGTCAGGAGCTGGGCCGCGAAGACGCCGGCGGCGAGGCCCACGAGGGCGGCGCGAAGTGCAAGAACCAAGACTCTGCTCATCTATTGATTCTCGATAGATTGTGAGCGAAAGTCAATGGGTTCAGGTGTTCTGGCCGGTCTCCTCGTTCTTTTCCCACGGCGCGGCGATCGGGAAGTACTTCTCGAGGAAGTCGGTCACGACCTCCTGCCGCTGCTTCGCCGAGACTTCCGGGAAGGACCCGTCGTTGAGGCAGAAGAAGTCCTGATTGCGCTTGCGCAGCAGCTTGGAGAGGCTGTCGAGCCCGGAGAACATCGTGGTGTCGACGTACTTCACCTTCGCCCCGACTTTGGTCACGGCCCGCCCCGTGAGCAGTGCGTAGTAGTGGTACAGCGAGTTGGTCACCGAGATGTTGTCCTTGGCGCGGAATCGGCTCGCCGCGGTGGAGACGAATTCCTCGGCGAACGCCTCCTCCATCTCGTGCATGACACTGCGCCGCAGCGGGGCGGCCGTGTGTTCGAGGTGCCGGGTCGTGATGCGCCCGAAGCGGTCGTGCAGCAGGCGCCGGTTCACGCGGGCCGCGTTCTCGAACCCGGAGCGGTCCAGGTGGTTGTCGCCGAGCCCGATCCGGGTTTCGGCCTCGATGAACTTGGTGACGCCGCCGGGGGAGAAGAACATGTCGGGCCCGAGCGGGCGCCCGAAGAACATGTCGTCGTTCGAGTACAGGAAGTGCTCGGAGAGGCCCTCGATGTGCTGCAGCTGCGCCTCGATCGCCTGCGAGTTGAACACGGGCAGCACGCTGGAGTCGCGGAAGTGGTCTTCGGCCCGCACGATGCTCACCCCCGGGTGTTCCGCATCCAGCCACGCCGGCACAGGCGAATCCGTGCAGATGAACACGTGCCGGATCCAGGGGGCGAACATGTGGATCGATCGCAGCGCGTACTTCAGTTCGTTGATCTGCCGGTAGCGCGCTTCGTCGTCGTCCCCCTCGCCCACCACGACGTTCTCCATGAACGACGCGCGGTAGCGCTGGAAGTCCGGGTCGTTGCCGTCGACCCAGGAGAAGACGATGTCGATCGGGAAGTCGATGTCGGTCGCGTGATCGGCGAACATGTTCTCGATCGTGTGCCACACGCGGCCGTAGCGCTGGACGGTGCCGCGCACGGCCTCGTCGGCGGGGATCGTGCGCCGGGTCAGCGAATTCTCGATGGGCAGCTTGATGGTGCCGTCGTCGTCGAACTTCCACAACTCCACCTGCACGCCGGTGCCCTGGCCGTAGCCGAGCCCGCCGACGGGTTCGACGCGCGGCCGGTAGAGCCGGAACATGCGCGCCTTGGAGCTCAGGCTCAGTTTCCCGTCGGCGACCAGCAGGGCCTTGTCGCGGCGCGTGTCGACGCTGAGCGAGTAGAACGGCTCGTCCGCGCACGCGGTGACGAGCGCCGCGCGCAGCCGCTGGCGGTGCTTCCAGTCGACGGCCACGACGGGGCGCGCGTCGCTTCCGCGCACCAGCAGGTGCTCGATCCCGGCCGCGTCGAGCGCATCGCGCACGAACAACAGGTCGATCACCATCGCCTCGCCGGGCGTGATGGTGCGATTCGCCAGTGCATAGCGGCCCTTGTGCCGCACGACGTCGTCGCGACCTGCGAAGCGCGCGCTGGCCTCCGCGCTGGTCACCTCCGGGATCTCGCCGGTCCTGGGTTCCGGCTCGGGTGCGGCGTGGTAGATCTCCGACGGGAACGCCGCGTTCTGGGGGTGGCCGTGTGGGGCCATCTACTGCCTCTCGCCTTCCGGGCTGGAACCATCCCAGCCCAAGTTCTCCGCCATGCGCTGCAGGGAGCGCACGGTGGTGGTGTACTGCTCTTCGGTGATGCCTGAGCTGGAGGCCTCGCGCATGTTGGTCACGACCTCGTTGAGCTTCTCCCAGCCGGTCGAGCCCTGCTCCGTGAGGGAGAGGATGCTGCCGTCGCTGACAATCCAGCCCGATTCGATGAGCTCGGCCAGATGCTCGTCGAGCGTGTCCGGCTCGTCCGGCGGCGTCGGTGTCAGGAACGGGCCGAGCGTGTGCGTGAGCTCGTTGTGGGTCGCCGGCTTCTTCGCGAGCGTGTTCAGCAGCTGCCACTGCAGCCGCGTGACCCCGTGCTCCTCGAGCGCGAAGGCGAATTGCTCCGCGATCAGGGAGTCGACGAGTTTCAGCCAGAAGCCGAGCGGGCGATCATGATTTTCGGTCATCTTGACCTCCTTCTGCGCGGGACCTCGATAGCCCCCAGCGTAGACCCTGGAACCCGTTCTGTCTTGGGCGGGCGTCGCGGCGCGCGAGACATTAGAATCGTGGTCATGACTTCCCACGCTGACGCCCGCGCCCGCCTGCTCGAACTCGTCAAGGAACTGGCCGTCGTGCGCGGCAAGGTCACTCTTTCCTCCGGTAAGGAGGCCGACTACTACATCGACCTGCGCCGCATCACCCTGCACCATGAGGCCTCGCGGCTCGTCGGCGAGGTCATGCTCGCGCTGCTCGACGACGCCGGCATCGAATTCGAGACGGCCGGCGGCCTGACGATGGGCGCCGACCCCGTGGGCACCGCGCTGATGCACGCCGCCGGCGACGCAGGCCGCGAGATTGACGCGTTCGTGGTGCGCAAGGCGCAGAAGTCCTACGGCATGGGCCGCCAGGTCGAGGGCCCCGGCGTGGGCGGGCGCGACGTCGTCGTACTGGAGGACACGTCCACTACTGGCGGGTCCGCACTGACGGCCGTCGAGGGCGTGCGCAGGGCCGGCGGAAACGTCAAGGCCGTGGCCGTGATCGTCGATCGCGATACGGGAGCCAAGGAGCGCATCGAAGCCGAGGCCGGCGTGCCGTACCTGTTCGCTTTCGGTCTCGACGAGCTGGGCCTGTAGCCGACGGCATGAGCGTTCACGTCAGAGAGTTCAGCCGCGAGGACGCCCAGTTCCTGGGCCACCTCGCCCGCGACCCGCGCGTGGTCCGCTTCGTCGGCGACGGAAGCGTCTGGTCCGACGCCTACATCGCCGAGCGCACGGCGCAGGCGCTGGCCCCGGACGCGTGGGGCGAGCTCGGGTCCGCCCGCTGGGTCACGATCCGGTGCGACGACGTTGAGAGCGAGTCCGACGATCACCGCATCGGCCTCGCGCTGGCGATGTTCAAGGACCTCGGCGGCGACATCGGTCCGTGCACTGAGGTCGGCTACTGGCTCGACCCGGAGTTCTGGGGTTGCGGCCTCGCGAAGCCGATGGTCGCCGCCGTCGTCGCGTGGGTCGAGGCCGGAATGGCCGGCAAGGAGTCGACGAAGCTCGTGGCCCGGATCGCGCCGGAGAACGCCGCGAGCGCCGCGACGGTCCTGAAGCTCGGTTTCGAGCGCGCGGGTGTGAGCGACGGGATGGACGTTTTCACTCGGCTCGTCTGACGGGTTACAGCCACTTGTTGTGGCGGAACACGGCCCAGAGGGCCACGCCGACGCCGAGCATGAGCCCGAGCGCCCCGTAGTACCCGTATCGCCATGCGAGTTCTGGCATGTTCTCGAAGTTCATCCCATAGACCGCGCCGACGAGGCTCGGCGCGAAGATGATCGCGGCCCAGGCGGAGATCTTCTTCATCTGCTCGTTCTGCTCGACGCCGGCCTGCGCGGCGGCCTGGGAGCTGAGCGTCGACGAGAGTGAGAGCGCGTTGGCCAGCAGGCTGCGCATCCCGGAGATCCGCTCGTTCAGGTGGACCACGTGGTCCTGCACGTCGGCGAGGTAGCGGTCCAGTTCGGTGGACTGCGTTTCGTCCATGTCGACGTCACCGGGTGCCGGGCTCCACGCCGAGGTCCCGGTCGCGAGTCGGTTGCGCAGGGTCGTCATGACGCGCTCGAGCGGGGCCACCGCCTTCTGGAACTCGGCGACCTCGCGGAACAGCTCGTAGATGCGGCGCGAGACGCCGTAATTTCCCGCGAACAGCTCCGCCTCGATCTCCTCGATGTCGACCCCGAGTCCGTCGGCCACGGGTTCGTACTCGTCGACGACCTGGTCGATGATCGCGTACTGGATGGCGACCGTGCCCATCGTCAGGAGCTCGGGGGAGTCCTCCAAGCGACGGCGGACGTGCGCCAGGTCGGGCACCTCCGCCTGCCGGGCCGTGATCACGAAGTCCGGGCCCGTGTAGACGTGCAGTTCGCCGAACTCGACCTTCTCGACGTCGTCGAGGTAGCGGGCGGGCCGCAGGACCAGCAGAGTGTGGTCCCCGTAGGAGTCCATCTTGGCGCGCTGGTGCGATTCCAGCGTGTCCTCGACGGCGAGCTGGTGCAGTCCGAATTCCTCGGCGGCCGCGCTGATCTCCTCGGGCGTCGGCCGGTACAGCCCGAGCCAGCAGGTTCCGCCGCCGGAGCGCAGCTGCTCCAGGGTGGACTCGAAGTCGAGCGGGGTCTGGGTGCGCTGCCCGTTGATGTAGATGGCGCTGTCGACGATCGGCATGGTTCCAGACTAGGCCCGCCGCCGGCGGTGGGCCACGATGCCGGCCCGGGCGCCCGCAGTCAACCCCCGAACCGCCTGATCCACTCGGCCGGCGCGTCGAAGACCGGCTGGATGGCCCGCAGGGCCGCACCTGCGAGCGAGGGGCGAGCCGCCGCCGTCGTCGTCTCGATGCGCACGTCGCCGGCCTCGGCGGCGAGGGCGTGCCGGTCAAGCTGGGCGTTGATCAGCGGTGCGACGTCGGCCGCGAGGTGACGGAAGTAGCCGCCGAGGACCACGGTGGGCAGGTCCACGATGTTGAGCACCTGGGCCAGTGCGAGCCCCAGCGAGGAGCCGATGCGCTCGATCGCGGCCTCGCGCTCGGCGCCCTCGAGCGCGGCGAAGAACTCGGAGATGTAGCCGCTGCCGGCCTGCATCGACTGCTGCGCGATCGCCCAGTAGCTCGCGTAGGCCTCCAGGCAGCCGCGCCGCCCGCACCGGCACTGCGGCCCGTCGACGTCGAGGCACAGGTGCCCGATCTCGCCGGCCCAGCCGTTCGCGCCGCGCTGGATGTCGCCATCGACGACGACCGCCCCGCCGATGCCGCTCTCGCCGTACACCAGCACGAATCCCTCGCCGCGCCGGTTCACGAGCTCCGTCTCGGCGACCAGCCGGGCGTCGTTCTCGATGCTCACGTCCAGCGCTTCGAGGCCGGGCGCGCTCTCGAGCAGTTCGGCCAACGGCGCGTCGTCCCAGCCGAGGTTCGGGGCGGACCGGATGCGCCGCCCGTCGGGGGTCAGGCGCCCGGGGACGGACACGCAGATCCCGCTGACGCGGGTGTGCGGGGTCTCCGCGAGCAGCTGCGCGGCCAGGTCCGCGATCAGCACGACGGCGTCGCGCGGGGTGGGCGCCCGCGTCAAGGGGGTCTCGGCGGAGGCGATGACGTGCCGGCGGAGGTCGATCATGTTCACGGCCACGTGGTCCGCGCTCACGGACGCGCCGAGCCCGACGACGGAGGCCTCGGCGATGGAAACGGGGGTGGACGGGCGGCCGCCGGCGGCCCCGGCGGAGCGCGTCGGGGCGTGCTCGAGCAGGAAACCGGCGGAGAGCAGCTCGTCGACGAGCCGCGAGACGGTCGGCTTGGTCAGGCCCGTCGCTTGCGCCAGCCCGGCGCGCGAGAGCGGGGAATCGCTGGTCGCGAGCGTGTTCAGCACGGTGCCCAGGTTGTGCTCCCGCACGTTGGTCAGCTGCATCGCTTCCTCTCGTCGCTCGCGGTCCACCTCGTGGTCTGGGTCCGAATCCGCGGTGGGGTATTGCGTCGGACGCCTCGGACGATCATACTAAGTAATTATTCATAACTAATCGCTTTTACGGAAGGATCCCCGAATGATCACCCCGCGCCCCGAGCACAAGTTCTCCTTCGGCCTCTGGACCACGGGCTGGGAGGCCCGCGACCAGTTCGGTCTCGCGACCCGCCCCGCGATCGACCCGGTCGAGCACTTGCGCCGGCTCAAGGAGCTGGGCGCGTGGGGCTTCACGTTCCACGACAACGACGTGATCCCGTTCGGCGCCTCCGCCTCCGAGCGCGACGCCGTCCTGTCCCGCCTCAAGGACGCGGTCGAGGAGACTGGCCTCGTGGTCGAGATGGTCACGACGGACACGTTCGCCCACCCCGTCTTCAAGGACGGCGCGTTCACGTCCAACGACCGCGGCGTGCGCCGCTTCGGCCTGCGCAAGGTGCTCGAGAACGTCGACCTCGCCGCCGAGCTCGGCGCCGAGACGTTCGTGATGTGGGGCGGCCGCGAGGGCAGCGAGTACGACTCGTCCAAGGACCTGCTCGTCGCCCACGAGCGCTACGCCGAGGGCCTCGACGCCGTCGCCGGCTACATCAAGTCCAAGGGCTACGAGATGCGCATCGGCCTGGAGCCGAAGCCGAACGAGCCGCGCGGGAACATCTTCCTGCCGACGATCGGCCACGCCCTCGCCTTCATCTCCCGCCTCGAGCACGGCGACATCGTCGGGGTGAACCCGGAGACCGGCCACGAGCAGATGGCCACTCTGAACTACAACCACGGACTCGCCCAGGCGCTATGGTCGGACAAGCTGTTCCACATCGACCTCAACGGCCAGCACGGCCCGATGTACGACCAGGACCTGGTCTTCGGCCACGGCGACCTGATCAGCGCCTTCTTCACGGTGGACCTGCTGGAGAACGGCTTCCCGTCGAAGCCGGGCGCCTACACCGGCGCCCGCCACTTCGATTACAAGCCCTCCCGCACCGAGTACACGCAGGGCCAGTTCGACGCGGCCGCGGCGAACATGGAGATGTACCTCATGCTCGCCGAGCGCGCGAAGTCCTTCCGCGCCGACCCGGAGGTGCAGGAGGCGCTCGAGGCCTCCGGCGTGAACGAGCTGGCGCAGCCGACCATCGCCGCGGGGGAGACCCTGGCGGATCTGCTCGCCGATCGCTCCGCCTACGAGGAGTTCGACGCCGACGCCGCGGGCGAGCGCAACTACGGCTTCGTCCGCCTGCACCAGCTGGCGATGCGCCACCTGATCGGCTTCGGCGGCAAGTAGCCCCGGCCCCGGGGCGACGGGCACGACGGCGGTACGCGCCGGCGTCGTGCCCGCCCCCCCTTGACCTGACGACGCACCAGAACCGAGGATTCACTCATGAGCCGCACCCTTGTCGCCGGAATCGACTCGTCCACCCAGTCCACCAAGGTCCTCCTGGTCGACGCCGACACCGGCGAGGTGATCGATGAGGGGCGCGCCAAGCACCCCGAGGGCACCGAGGTCGACCCGCGGGCGTGGCTCGACGCGCTCGCCACCGCCGGGGAGGGCCTGCTGGAACAGGCTGCCGCGGTGGCCGTCGGCGGCCAGCAGCACGGGCTTGTCGCGCTCGACGAGCACGACGACGTCGTCCGTGACGCGCTGCTCTGGAACGACACGCGGTCGGCGCAGGCCGCCGTCGACCTCATCGAGGAGATGGGCGGCGACGAGGCGTGCGCGCGGGCCACCGGCTCCCTGCTGGTCCCATCGATCACCTCGACCAAGCTGCGCTGGGTGCGCGATCACGAACCCGAGAACGCGGCCCGTATCAAGCGCGTGCTGCTGCCGCACGACTACCTGACGTGGCATCTGAACGCGGACAAATCGCGCTTCACAACCGACCGCGGCGACGCCTCGGGCACGGGCTACTACTCGACGGTGGACGACGCGTGGGATCCGGCGCTCGCCGAGGCCGCGCTCGGCCACCGGTTCGAGCTGCCGGAGGTCGCCGCGCCCGACGCCGTGGTGGGGGAGACCGTCTGGGGCGCCAAGATCGCACCGGGCACGGGCGACAACATGGCCGCCGCGCTGGGGCTGAACCTGAAGCCCGGCGACGTGTCCCTCTCGATCGGCACGTCCGGGGTGGCAGCGATGGTGTCGCCGACCCCGACGACGGACGCGAGCGGGCTGGTGGCCGGATTCGCCGACGCGACCGGCCGCTACCTGCCGCTGGCCTGCACGCTCAACGCGGCCCGCGTCCTCGACTTCGGCGCGCGCATGCTCGGAGTCGACCACGGCCGGCTCGCCGCGCTGGCCCTGGAGTCGGTGCCGGGGGCGAACGGGGTCACGCTGCTGCCGTACCTCGACGGCGAGCGGACACCGAATCGACCGGATGCCACCGGCACGTTGACCGGCATCACGAGTTCGACGACGCAGGCCGATATCGCCCGTGCGTGCGTCGAGGGGCTGCTGTGCTCGCTCGCGGACGCGGTGGCGAACCTCGTGGAGTCGACCGGAACCGGCGCGGAGCGGATCTTCCTCATCGGCGGCGGCGCGAAGTCGGCCGCGGTGCGCGAGCTGGCGCCGGCGATCCTGGGGCGCGACGTCGTCGTGCCTCCGGAGCGCGAGTACGTCGCGCTCGGCGCCGCCCGCCAGGCCGCGTGGGCGCTGACGGGGAAGCAGCCGGGGTGGGAGATCGCCGGGTCCAAGGTTTACGCGGGTGAGCCGACACCGGGTGTGTTGGAGCAGTACCGCAGGCTGCGGGACAACACGGCCGGCTGGTAGCCGGCGGCCGCGCCGTCGTGGTGAAGCACCACGACGGCGAGCGGACGGACCGGCAACGGACATGGTTCGCGCCGAAGGTCAGGACACCGGTGCAGGCGCCTCGGACGCACGACCCAGTGAGGCCGACCGCACGTGTACCGGGGTGCCCATGACGCGGCCCTCGGGCACCTCGCGGACCTCGCCCGTGATCTCGAACCCGGCCGACAGGGGAAGGTCCTCGCTGCTCGTGCCGACGTGCAGCGTGAATGAACCCGGCTCCACGATGCGGCGCAGGTCGATCCCCGTGAACGACGTCCGGTCCGCGTGGATCTCGAAGGCGATGCGCGCCGATTCCCCCGGACCCAACCGCACCTTCGCGAAGCCCGTGAGCCACCTCCGCGGCCGCACTACGGACGAGACGTGGTCGCTCAGGTACGCCTGGACGACTTCGGCTCCGTCCCGGGCGCCGGTGTTGGTGACTGTCGCGGTGGCGGTCAGGACGCCGTCGTTCTCGATCTCTCCGGCGGAGAGGCGCAGGTCCGAGACGGTGAAGTCCGTGTAGGAGAGCCCGAAGCCGAACGGGTACAGCGGACGCGGGTCCAGGTTCGAGACGCCCTCGCTGAACCAGCCGAGCGTCGGCGCTAGGTAGGTGCCCGGTTGCCCGCCCACGTGGTCGGGGATCTGCACGGGGAGCTTGCCCGAGGGGTTGACACCGCCGGTCAGCACGGCGGCCACGGACGGTCCGCCCTCCTCGCCCGGCATGAACGCCTGCACGATTGCCGCCGCCCGGTCCGCGAACCGCCCCAGCGAGTAGGGGCGCCCGGTGACGAGCACGAGCACGGTCGGCGTGCCCGTCGCGAGCACCGCCTCCACCAGGTCGCCCTGCCGCCCCGGCAGGGAGAGATCGACGACGTCGCAGCCCTCACCCGAGGTGCCGGTCCCGAAGAGGCCGGCCAGGTCGCCGACGGTCACGACGGCTACCTCGGCGCCCGCAGCTGCCGCGACGGCCGCGGCGATGCCGGCGTCGTCCGTGTCGGTGAAGTCGACGCCGCGCTCGTGGACGACCTCCGCTCCGGCGAGGGCCGGTTCGGCGCGCAGCGCGTCGAGGATCGAAGTCATCTCGAGTCCCGTCCCCGCCTCCGCGAAGCGGGAGAGCACGTGGTTGGTGAACGTGTAGCAGCCCAGATGCGCGCGCGGTTGGGAGGCGGAGGGCCCGACGACGGCGATGCGCGCCGGCGCGGCGCCCTCCTCGCCGGCGCTTCCGTCCCGGCTGTCGTGAGCACTCAGGGGCAGGACGCCGTTGTTCTTGAGCAGGATGATCGACTCGTCGGCCATGGCCCGGGCGAGCGCGCGGTTGGCGGTGGGATCGAGGTCCACCACGTCGCCGTCCCACGCCGTCTCCGGGGTCCAGTCCGAGTCCAGCAATCCCAGCTCGACCTTCTGCGTCAGGACGCGCCGCACGGCGGTGTCCAAGACTTCTTCGTCGAGCCGTCCCTCGGCGACGGCGGCGGCGAGGTTCCGGAACCCGCTCGTCTCGGGCAGTTCGACGTCCATGCCGGCGGTGAGGGAGAGGATCCCGGCGTCGTCGACGTCCGCGGCGACCTTGTGCATCGACTCGAGGAAGTTCACGGCCCAGTAGTCGGAGACCACGGTCCCGGCGAAACCCCACCGGCCGCGCAGCACGTCGGTCAGCAGCCGGCGGCTCGCGGCGGGCGCCTCGCCGTCGATGTCGGCGTACGAGTTCATGACGGCGCCCGCGCCGCCTTCGCGTACGGCCCGCTCGAACGGCGGAAGGACCACGTCTTCGAGTTCGCGGGTGCCCATCGGCACGGGGGCGTGGTTGCGCCCGGCGCGCGAAGCCGCGTACCCGGCGAAGTGCTTGAGAGTCGCGACGGCGCCCCCGGCCTGCAACCCTCGGACGTACGCTGTGCCGATCTCGCCCACCAGGTGCGGGTCCTCGCCGATGGTCTCCTCGACGCGGCCCCAGCGGTAGTCGCGGACGACGTCGAGCACCGGCGAGAGTCCGAGGTGTACCCCGACGCGGCGCATGTCCGCCCCGATACGGCGGGCCATGTCCTCGACGAGCCGCGCGTCGAAGCTCGCGCCCCAGGCGATCGAGGCCGGGTAGCACGTCGCGGACATCGTGGTGAAGCCCGTGAGGCATTCCTCGTGCGCGATCGCCGGGATGCCCAGCCGGTGGGTGGAGACGACGTCGCGCTGCAGCGCCGCCAGCCGGTCCCGGCCCTCATCGGGAGCCACGGGTGCCGAGCCGAAGGCGCGCGTGATGTGGCCGAGGCCCCTGGTGATCTCCTGCTCCCAGGAAACCCGGCCACTCGCGAAGGTGTCCTCCATCGGGGCCACGTTCCCCTCGGCCCCGTGCCGGTCCTCGGGACGGATCCAGTACGAACCGAGCTGCGAGGCCTTCTCCTCGAGGGTCAGTTGCTTCAGGAGCGCTTCGACGCGCTCGCTCACGGGGATATCGGTCTGCTGCCAGGGATGAATCTCGTTGGTCATGTGTTTCCTTTGGTGGTGACGGGGGCTTACTTGCTGAAACCGGCGGTCAGCCCGGAGATGAGCTGCCGGCGGCCGAGGATGTAGGCGGCGAGGAGGGGAACGCAGGAGAGAACGACGGCGGCCAGCACGGCCGGGACGTCGACCGAGAACTCACCCTGATAGCTCCACAGGGAGAGCGGCAGGGTGCGGACCTCGGAGCTCTGGGTGAGCACCAGCGGGAACAGGAATCCGTTCCACACCTGCAGCGCGTCATAGATCCCCACCGTCACGATCGCCGGTTTCGACAGCGGCAGGACCAAGACCTTGAACATCTGCCAGTGGCTGGCGCCGTCGAGAGTCATGGCCTCGTAGAGTTCGTTGGGGATGTCGCGCAGGAAGTTGGTGAAGATCAGCACACTGATTGGGATGGCGAACGCGACGCCCGGCAGGATCAGCGCGAGGAGCGAGTCGTACAGGCCCAGCTGCACAATCAGGTAGTAGACCGGGATGATCGTCGCCTGGATCGGGATCGCGATGCCCAGCAGGAACAGGCGGTGCGCGAACTTCGAGACAGCGCCGCGGTTGCGCACGATCACGTAGCTCGCGAGCAGCGAGACCACCAGGACGACGCCGACGGTGGCGATCGCGACGACCGCACTGTTGACGAAGTAGAGGATGAAGTCGTTTTCCAACACCCGTCGGTAGGCGCCGAGTGTCGGCTCGAGCGGGAGCGAGAGCGGATTGGACGAGTAGTAGTCCTCGCGGGGCCGCAGGCTCGTGACGACGACGTAGTAGATCGGCACGAGGGTCACAAGCAGCCAGAATGTTCCGGCGAGTCCGCCGAGCACGTTCGGGCTGCGGGACGAGGATATCCGCGCGGTGGTCCGGCGGTCAGCGGTTGCGGTGCTCATCATGCGCCCTCCATCTGGCTTTCCATCTTGTCCGCGCCGCTGAACCTGTTCAGCAGCAGCGAGACGATGAGTCCGACCACCACGAGGATCACGGCGATCGCGCTCGCCGGTCCCATCTGGTAGCTGCGGAATCCGGTCAGGTACATATCCAGCGGCAGGATGCGGGTTGCGTTGCCCGGTCCGCCGGCAGTCATGACGAAGACCAAGTCGAAGTACGTCAGTGAGCCGACGATCATGAGGGTCGAGCTCGTGACGACCGTGTACTTGATCTGGGGCAGCGTGACGGAGAAGAACGTGCGCGCCCGACCCGCGCCATCGAGCATTGCCGCCTCGTACATGGAGGCCGGGATCTGTTTCACGCCCGCCTGATACAGCAGCGAGTGGAAGGGGACGAACGACCAGGAGATGACGAAGACCAGTACGTAGAACACCAGCTGCGGGTCGCCGAGCCAATCCCGGTTGAGCCACGGTGCATCGAACGCGTTCGAGAGGCCGAAGTTGGGATCGAGCAGGGCCTTGAAAGCGATGCCGATCGCGGCCGCGGAGAACAGCAGCGGCAGGAAGTAGAGCACTGAGAACACTGCACGGTACTTCTCCCGGCCGGCCATGAACACGCCGAGCAGGATCGAGACCGGTGCCTGGACGACGTACGTCAGGACCGTCATAGCCAGCGTGAGCCACATGGCGTTGAGGGTCACCGGATTCGTGAAGACCGTCGTCCAGTTCTCGAGGCCCGCGAAGGAGGGCGAGCCGAGACCGTCCCAGTGCGTCAGCGACAGCAGCGCCACGCCCAGTAGCGGCACGATCGCGAACAGGCCAAAAAACGCGAAGGCCGGGGCCAGCATCCAGACGCTGGGGCCGTCGGCGGCGCGGGTTCCGCGGCCGCTCGTGAGCGGTTTCGGGGGCCGTGCCGGCGCGGAGGTGGATGTTGTAGCCATGGAAGGACCCACGGGCTACTTGATCGTGGCGTTCATGGCATCGACGAACTGCTGCGGCGTCGTCGTTGCCTGGAAGATCCCCTCGAGCTGCGTGAGCAGCTCCTGCGCCTGATCGGCGGCGAGCGCCTGATCCCAGGAGAGCTGGAAGTTCGGGGCGTCCTGGACCATGTTGTACGCGTAGGTGAGGTATTCGGACTCGTCCGCATCCGCGAGCAGATCCTCGGCGCCGGTCGTGGCCGGGACCATGCCGTTGTCGACTAGGTCCCTGGTGGCCTGCTCATTGAGGTTGAATTCGTCGAGGTACTCGATCGCGGCCTGCTGTTCCTCGTCGGAGGCGTGGGAGGAAATCGACCAGAAGTTGGCGGGGTTGCCGACGATGTTCGCGGGGTCGCCCGAACCGCCGACGTCGGGGAAGGCTGTGTAGCCGAGGTTGCCCTCACCGAACCAGTCGGGCGCGTCCGTCGCGAAGCTCGGGTAGACCCACGCGCCCTGCAGCAGCATGGCGGCCTTGTCCGTATGAACAAGGGCGACGTCGGCATTGTTGTCGGCGACGACTGACCCGTAGGAATCGCCGAAGGCGCCCGCGTCCACGAGCTCCTGGATCTTCTCGAGCGCCTCGGTGATGGCGGGGTCGCTCCAGGCGTCCGGCTCGTTCGCGGCGATGGCGTCGAAGACCTCCGGCCCGCCGATGCGGTCGGTCAGGTACTGGATCCACATCAGCAGCGGCCAACGGCTCTGGGCGGCGAGGGAGAACGGGATGACGCCCTCGGCTTCGAACTTCTCGACGACATCCAGCGTCTCTTCCCAGGTGGTGGGCGGTTCGACGCCGACCTGCTCGAAGAGCTTCTCGTTGGTGAACAGGATGACCGGCTGCGGATTGTTGTTGGGTACGGCGTAGAGAGTGCCGTCCACCATGCCGGAGGAGAGTACCGATTCGAGAGCTCTCGACTCGAGTGCGGGCACCTTTCCGGTCAGATCGACGACGTCTCCGTTGGCGACGTAGTCGGCCAGCGTCCCTCCCGTCCAGCTGTAGATCAGAGTCGGCGCCTGCCCGGAACCGACCGCGGTGCGGATCTTCTCCTTGAACGCGTCGTTGGCGAATGACTCCGTCGCGAAGGCGCGATCCGGGTGCGCCTCGTTCCAGGCTTCGAAGGATGCGTCGAAAACGGGCTCGGATCCTCCCGTCAGGTACCAGGCGCCGGGGGTGCCGGGCTGAGCAGCCCCGCCGGGTTGGCCGCCGCCGCAGGCGGACAGGACGAGCGGCGCGACGAGTGCCGCCGACGCCAGGATCCGGCGGCGGAAGATGCGACGGGCGGACGCGGTGGTCTGCTCTCCGGTATTCATCGAGGTGTACTCCTTGGGCTTGTGGGACGGACCGCGGGCGACATTGCCGCGTTCGCGCTATCACGAAAGTTTCGGAAAATTACAAACTGCCGGAACAAGATAGAGTGTGTGGTGCATCACGTCAAGAGGTGCGGAGTGGGTATCGAGAGAGGGGTGATCGAATGACCGAAGTCAGGCTGAAGGACGTCGCGGAAGCCGCCGGAGTCTCGCTGTCGACGGCTTCCAAGGCGCTCGGCGGCGGCCGCGACGTCGGCGAAACGGTCCGTCGTAGTGTCACGAAAGTTTCGGAAGAGCTGGGCTATCGGTCGCGGAGCCGACGAACCCGGGCCGACGCCCTGCCCCTGGTCACGCTGGTCTCGGACAATCTCGAGAGCCCTTACACCCTCGAGGTGCTCTCGGGCGCGGTGCATGCCGCGAAGCGCATGGGCGTCGCCCTGATCAGTACCGACCTGCACGGTGCCCGCGAGGGTACCGATGTCATGTCGCCCGCCTGGCTGCGCCAGCAGGTCGCCGGCGGCGTGAAGGGCATCGTCGTCGTCACCTCCGAGGTGTCAGACGCGCAGATCCGGTGGTGCCGGCAGAACGGCCTGCCGCTCATCCTCGTCGACCCTGCGGCGCCGAACGCAGAAGAGGTCGTCACGATCGGGTCCACGAACTGGCAGGGCGGCAAGCAGGCCACCGAGCACCTGCTGGCCCTGGGGCATCGGCGTATCGGACTCGTGCGGGGGCCCGAGGAGTCCGTTCCCGCCGTCGAGCGCCATCAGGGTTACCTCACCGCGATGCAGCAGGCCGGGCTCGAGGTCGCGGCAGGGTGGGTTCAGCCCGGCTTGTTCACTCCCGAGTCCGGCCGACTGGCCCTCCTGCGGATGCTCGAGTCCGAGACCCCGCCCACCGCCGTCTTCGCGACGTCCGACGCCATGGCCATCGGAGTGCTGCGGACTGCGCACGAGGTCGGTCTCGCGGTGCCCGGCGACCTGAGTGTCGTCGGATTCGACGACACTTGGTTCGCCTCGTGGAGTTCACCGGCGCTGACCACGGTCCGCCAACCCCTCGGTTCCATGGGGCAGGTTGCGGTCGAGCGCGTGCTGGCGCTCGCGGGGGATCCCGGGCGGTTCGCCCACCCGTTCCAGCTGGAGACGCGTCTTGTGGTCCGCGAATCGACGGCCCCGCACGCCCTGTAGCCGGCTTGGCTGGGGCGGGGTGGCCGGGGAGGTGCTCGCCGTCTCACGGGCCACCGTGTCGATCAGTCCGGCAGCTTCTCCCGGGCGGCGCGTCGGATCGGAGCCGGAATCCGGTCGCCGAGCCGGTCGAGGAATTCGCGCACGGCGTCGGGAGCTGCGCCGCCGGCGTGCTTGAGGGCGGTCCCGACGGGCTTGGCAACCACCGGGTCGGGATCGTTGATCAGGCGTTCGGCGATCGCCAAGAGGTCCGAGATCCCCTCGGGGTGCGGCGGACGGGTGTAGGCCAGGGGTGCCGTGATCGCCGTGCGACGCCGCAGCGGGTCCGCCGACTCCGCGAGTTCGAAGAGCGGCTGTCTGGATCGGTCGCGGAGATGGTTGCCGACGACGCGGGGCGCGGCCCGGTCGACCATGTCCCAGGCATCGATCCGATCGTGGCGCGCCAGGTAGAGCGCATAGCGGTCCGCGCGTTCCGATTCGGTCGCGCTCCGGGCGCGCACGGCGAAATCGAGGATGCAGAAGGCGGCCAGGCGCGGCTCGTAACCCGGCTCGTCCAGCAGTTGGTCGACCTGGCCCAGGGGCAGGTCGGTGAACCGCTTGGCGATGTCGAAGAGCGTTCCCATGCGGACGCCGAGCACCGGTCCATTGCCGCGGTAGTGGTGGTTGGGGTGCGCGACCGGATCGGCGACGGCGTGGAGCTCGGCCAGCAGGTCAGCGGCGGTTGTCGGCATCGGACCCGCCTCAGGCGAGCTCGCGCAGCTGAGTGACGAGGGACGTGGCGCGGTCGAGGTTGACGGACATCTGCTCCCGCTTCGCCGCGACCTGCTCGGTGTACTCCCGCAGCCGGGCGCGGGCCGCGTCGTCGTCTGGGTCCGCTTCGACGGCGTCGATCGCGTCGAGGATGCCGCGCATCTCCTCGAGCGAGAAGCCCAGCGGCTTGAGGGTGCGGATGGCGAGCATGCGCCGCAGGTCGCCCTCCGTGTACACGCGGTAGCCGCCCTCGGTGCGCGAGGCCGGGAGGAGGCCGACGTCGTCGTAGTGGCGAATGGTGCGCAGCGAGAGGCCGACGGCCTCCGAAAGTTCGCCGATCTGCATGTCTCTCCTCTTTCCCGGGTGGGACGGCGCCACGGTGGTGGCGTCTGTCACACTCCTTCAACCCTAACGTTACGTTAGGGTACGCTGGTTCCAGCCTGCCGGTGGCACTTCCTGCCGTGATCCAGTGAAGCAGGCTCCATTCTACGAACTTCGACCACATCGGTGTGGGCGGCCCGGTCTAGATCGGACCGCCCGCGGCCGCGCGCCCGGCGTTCTCCGCCGCACCAGAAGAGGAAAGGCACCAATGTCCACGAAAGCCGCATCCGCCGAGCTGACGCCGATCGAGCGCCAGTCGGTCCTGCGCACGCTCCGCTCGCCGCGCCTGCTGAAGACGGAGGTGCTCGCCGGACTCGTCGTCGCTCTGGCCCTGATCCCGGAGGCGATCGCGTTCTCGATCATCGCCGGCGTCGACCCGCGCCTGGGCTTGTTCGCTTCCTTCACCATGGCCGTCACGATCGCCTTCGTCGGCGGGCGACCGGCCATGATCTCAGCTGCGACGGGTGCCGTCGCGCTCGTCGTCGCACCGCTCGTCGCCAGCCACGGCATCGACTACTTCATCGCGGCCGTGATCCTCGCCGGCATCCTGCAGGTGGTCCTCTCGCTCGTGGGCGTCGCCAAGCTCATGCGCTTCATCCCGCGTTCGGTCATGATCGGCTTCGTGAACGCGCTGGCGATCCTCATCTTCATGTCGCAGCTGCCGGAGCTCGGTCTCGACACCCACGACTGGGTCTGGCTCGGCGTGCCGTGGATGGTCTACCCGCTCACCGCGCTGGGTCTGCTGATCGTGTTTGTGCTGCCGCGAATCACCAAGGCGGTGCCGGCGCCGCTCGTGTCGATCGTCATCCTGACGCTCATTACCGTCATGGCCTCGATCGCCGTCCCGACCGTCGGCGACAAAGGCGACCTGCCGGATTCCCTGCCGGGCCTGTTCATCCCGAACGTCCCGTTCAACCTCGAGACGCTGCAGATCATCTTCCCGTTCGCGCTGGCGATGGCCTTCGTCGGCCTGCTGGAGTCGCTGATGACCGCCAAGCTCGTCGACGACATCACCGACACGCACTCGAACAAGACCCGCGAGTCGTGGGGTCAGGGCGTCGCGAACATCGTCTCCGGTTTCACCGGGGGCATGGGCGGCTGCGCGATGATCGGCCAGACCATGATCAACGTGAAGGCCTCGGGCGCTCGTACGCGCATCTCGACGTTCCTGGCGGGCATCTTCCTGCTGATTCTGGTGGTCTCCCTCGGCGACATTGTGGCCATCATCCCGATGGCGGCGCTGGTGGCCATCATGATCTTCGTGTCGATCATGACCTTCGACTGGCACTCGATCATGCCGTCCACGCTCAAGCGGATGCCCAAGTCGGAGACGGCCGTCATGCTGGTCACCGTCATCGGCACGGTCGCCACGCACAACCTCGCGATCGGCGTCGGCATCGGCGTCCTCATGGCGATGATCCTCTTCGCCCGCCGGGTGGCGCACTTCGTGACCGTCAAGCGCACGGAATCCGGTGAGGGCGACGACGCCGTGGCCACCTACGTGGTGGACGGCGAGCTGTTCTTCGCCTCGTCGAACGACCTCTACTACCAGTTCGAGTACGCGACGGATCCGGAGAAGATCGTCATCGACATGCACGCCTCGCACCTGTGGGACGCGTCGACGATCGCCGCGCTCGACAGCATCCAGGAGAAGTACGAGCACTACGGCAAGGACGTCGAGGTCATCGGCCTCAACGAGGCCAGCGTTGAGATGCGCACGCGCCTGGCCGGGAAGCTCAACGCCGGCGGCCACTGAGTCAGCGCATCGCTGATCTTGTCGCACAGCCAGCTCCGACGCAGAGGGCGCCCGTACCGGATCTCCGGTACGGGCGCCCTCTGCGTTCAGTCTCCCCTTGTCAGGCCGCGAACAGCTCCGGCAGTCGCTCGAGGGCGCGCTCGAGCTTCCACTTGTCGTGGAAGACGCCGATCACCTCGCCGTCGGGCCGGTAGAGCAGGCCGGTGCCGAAGACCTCCTTGAGCGACTCGACGTTCGGACCCTTCAAGGGGCGGGAGAGCTCGTAGGGGAGCAGCTCGTCGTAGGCCGTCTCGACACCGAACTCCCGGCGCAGACGCTCCTTGACGACCTCGAATTGCAGGTCGCCGACAGCGCCGAGCACGGGTCCGCGCGGGCTGCCGTCCGGGGTGCGGAACACCTGCACAGTGCCGTCCTCCTCGAGCTGGGCGATCCCCTTCGCGAACCGCTTCTGCTGGCTGGAGTCGGTCAAGCGGATGACGCGGAACCGCTCCGGGTTGAAGCGGGGCATCGGCGGGAACTCGACGCGTTTGCCGGAGTGCATCGTGTCGCCGATCTTCAGGCCGGTCACGTTGACGAATCCGACGATGTCGCCCGGCCACGAGAGGCCGGCGGTCTCGCGCCCGCGTCCGACGAGGTGGTGGGCGTACTTGGAGTTCAAGGGTCGTCCGGACTGGGCGTGGCGGATGTCCATGCCGCGTTCGAACGTCCCGGAGTTCACCCTGACGATCGCGATCTGGTCCCGGTGGGCCGGGTTCATGCCGGACTGGACCTTGAAGACGTAGCCGGAGAAGTCCGATGTCAGTTCCCGGGTGTGGCCCGCGACGGCGGTGCGCGGAGAGGGTGCGGGCGCGTGCGCCGCGATGAAGTCCATGACCGCCCGGACGCCGAGGTTGCTCGAAGCCGCGGTGAAGAAGACGGGAGTCTGCTCGCAGCCCTCGAAGCCCTCGTCGTCGAAGGCCCCGTTGAGTTCGCGGGCGAGGAGGGCGTTCTCGCTCGCGGCCGACCAGGCGCCGGGCTCGAGCCGCTCGTCGCTTGCGCCCGCGACGACCTCCTCACGGGCCACGCGCGCCCCCGACTGCGTGGCCTCATGCCACGTGTAGGTGTCCTCACCCGGCGTCGTCAGTCCCTGGAAGGCGCTGGGGAGACCGACCGGCCAGTTCACGGCGACGGGCGCGCGGCCGGTCGCCTCCTGGATCTCGTCGAACAGCTCGAGCGGTTCCTTGCCGGGGCGGTCGCACTTGTTGATGACCGTGATGACGGGCAGGCTCAGGCGGCGGCAGGCGTCGAAGAGCTTGCGCGTCTGCGGTTCCATGCCCTTCGCCGCGTCGATGAGCATGACGGTGAAGTCCACGGCCATCAGGACCCGGTAGGTGTCCTCGGAGAAGTCCGAGTGTCCGGGGGTGTCGAGGAGGTTGACGACCTTGCCGGCGAAGTCGAAGCGCAGCACGGAGGAGCTGATGGAGATGCCGCGTTCGCGTTCGACGTCGTTCCAGTCGGACACCGTGGACTGCCGGCTCGCCTTGCCGTGCGTGACTCCGGCTTCGTCGACCACGCGGGCCTGGAGCGCCATCGCCTCGGTCAGCGTGGACTTGCCGGCGTCAGGGTGGGAGATGACGGCGAAGGTCCGTCTCCGCGCGATTTCTGAGGTGGGTCCCGGGTCGCCACCGGCGGGGGATTCGGTATGCAGCACCCTCCAACGCTACCTCGTGCGCCGTGGGGCCACCGGATCGTGTGTTGGAATGGGCGTATCCGCAACGCGCGAGGGGTAATCGTGGTCAGGTTCTACGGGCAGGTGATTGGCGTCTGTTTCGGCGCCGCGCTGACGGCCGTTGTCTTCTCGGTGGCGCTCGGGATGCTGGTCGCGCTCGCGCTCGCCGCTCCCTTCCTGCTGGCCGGCACTCTGGTGACTCTCCTCTTTCGGGACCTGCCGGCGCGCCGGCTCACCTGGCGTCAACTCAACGTGGTGGTCGGCCTGACGGTCGCCGTCCCCGTCGCTACGTGGCTGCCCGACCCCTGGTGGATGGCGGCGGGCGTGGCTCTCGGCGTGTCCGGCTACGCGGCCGTGGTGGTCTTCTGGAACCGACAGGCGGACCAGCCCGAACCCGAGGATCCGCTGGCCGTCTTCGGCCCGCGCACCGGGCCCCCGGTCTGACTTCTGCGCACTTGAGTCACAGCGACAGGAGCCCTGCCCGGGTCGAACGCATGCCGCAGGATCCTTCGCAGAAGGGGGTGAGGTGCGGCTCGTAGTCTGCGTGCAGCCAGCGGCAGCCCAGAACCCGCGCCTGGGTCGCGGCGGCGTCGACGAGTCGCGTCCCGGCACCTGATCTCTGGAGGCGAGGGGCCACCATGGTGTCCATGAGGATCGCGTGCTCCCCGCCGTCGCCGAGAACATTGACGAAGGCGACCAACTCGCCGTCCAGGCGTCCGGTAGTCCATGTGAGGCTGTAGTTCTCGAGCCGCTCGGTCCAGGGCCTGTTTGTCGCGACCTCATCGAAGGCGAGCGCGTGGAGCCTGTTGATTTCTGCGTCAGATACGTCCCCGCGGGCAGCGAAGAGGACGGGGAGGGGATCCGCGGCGGTCGTCATGGCAGCACGGTATTCCCGGGTGTAGCGTGCTGTCCATGAGCACTCACGACTGGGCTCCGCTCTGGGAGCAGCTGGAATCCGACCGTCCAGACGACGCCACGCTCCTGCGTGCGGCCACGCTCGAAGTCGGCTCGCCCCGAAAACTGCCGGAAGAGTACGCGCTCTTCGAGGCGCCCTTGGCGGACTACGACATCGTCGAACTCACCGTCTTCGATCGACCCGTCGCCCGCGGGCGGGTCGCGTACGGTGACGGTTTCGCCGTCGTCGCGCCGGTTCTCCCCGTACACGACGACGACGCGCTGGGTCCCGAGCACATCGGCGCCGTCATCGAGCGCCTCGCGGACAATGCGCACGCGGAGGGTGCCGAGACCGTCTACGCGCTGGTGCCACCGGACGCCGTCGAGCACTACCGCGCGTTCGGTTTCGGCGACGCCGACTGAGGCCATGCCGCCCGAGCCGGAGCGACGATGCCGGTTGGGTTGGAGCGCCGATTGCGCGCGCGGCTTGACTCTCACACGGTGAGAGAGGGGAGAACTGAAGCATGTTGTCCATCGGAGCGTTCGCGCGTATCGGCCAGGTGAGTCATCGCATGCTGCGGCATTGGGACGCGGCTGGGCTGCTGGTGCCTGCGCGCGTGGACGAGTTCACGGGGTTCCGCTCCTACGACCCGTCGCAGCTCGAGCGGTTGCACCGGATCGTGGCGCTGCGGCAGCTCGGGTTCGGGCTGGAGGACGTCGCCGGCTTCCTCGAGGCAGGCGTCGACGCCGCACGCGTCGAGTCTCTCCTGCGCGCACGCCGTGCCGACGTCGAGCGTGACTACCGGCTCGCCGCGGCCCGACTCGTCGACGTCGAACACCGGCTCCGACTCATCGAAAGGGAGAATCACATGTCCATCGTCGAAATCATCGAGAAGTCGCTGCCGTCTCTCCGGCTGGCCGCCGGAACCGCCGTCGTCCAGGACCAGTCGGAGGTCGCCGGCGTGGTCGGCCCCCTGTTCGATCGCGTCGCGGCCGTCATCGGTTCCGCGCCGGGCGCCCTGGAAACGCCCGTCGCCCAGTACGACATGAGCGAGGAGGGACTGCGCATCACGGCGGGATACGTCTACACGGGCGAGCCGCGCGAAGGTGTGGAGATCGTCGAACTACCACCCGTCGGCCGGTCGGTGTGCGGGGTTCACCTCGGTGAGATGAGCCGCATCGCCGAAACCTGGCAGGCGATCCACTCGGAGGCGATCGCCCGTGGGCTCGCCCCGTCGGGTCCGTGCCGGGAGCTCTACGTGCGGGCCGACGGCGAGGACCAGTCAAACTGGGTCACCGAACTCCAGCAGCCCGTCGCCCCGGTCTGAATTAAGCTGGGCGGGTGAACCACACCGAGATTCCAGACAATGCCGCGGACGCCGCAGGCGATGCCCAGACGACGCCGGCGCAGCAGCCGGTCCAGGAGGTCGGCGTCGGGCCGTGGGAGGGGCAGTGGCCCGAAGGCGAGCACTGGGATCCCGACTTGCTGCGCGACGGCGATCGGCGCAACGTGCTGGATCAGTACCGGTACTGGAAGCACGACGCGATCGTCGCCGAGCTGGATACTCGCCGGCACGAATTTCACGTTGCGATCGAGAACTGGCAGCACGATCTGAATATCGGCACGGTGGTCCGCACCGCGAACGCGTTCCTGGCCAAGGAGGTGCACATCATCGGCCGCCGTCGCTGGAACCGGCGCGGCGCCATGGTCACGGACAAGTACCAGCACGTGCGCCACCACCCGAGCGTGGACGAGTTCGTCGAGTGGGCGCGTGCCGAGGGGCTGGCGATCATCGGCGTCGACATCTTCCCCGATTCCCAGCAGCTCGAGACCTACGACCTGCCGCGGAACTGTGTGCTGGTCTTCGGTCAGGAGGGCCCCGGCCTGAGTGATGAGGTCCATGCAGCTGCCGAGACGACGTTGTCGATCGAGCAGTTCGGCTCGACCCGCTCGATCAATGCGGCGTCTGCGGCCGGCATCGCCATGCATGCTTGGATTCGCCGCCACGTCTTCGGTCAGCGCTCTTCCTGACCTCGCCCCGCCGCACCTTCCCGTCACGCGTTGTGCCGGTTCGTCGAGGGAGTGCGCGCTGCTCTGCCGTTTGACTCTGCCCATGTCCGCTGACCGGTGAGCCCGCGCGGTCAGAAGGGGCAGGGGCGGAAGTACTCGACGATGCTGCGTTCCATCCGCGCGCTGAGGCGTTCGAGTTCCCCGTTCGGGGCGCCGACGCATTCGCGGTCCCGAGTTCCGGGGAGATCCCGGCTGCCGGGCAGCGTCTGCAACCACAGGCCGGGACCGTGCCGGTAGAAGTCCAGGCCGGCCTCGCCGGTGTCGACTTTAATGGTGCGGGCGCGGAACATGGTCGCTACCTGCCGGACGGCTCGCGCCGGGGCAGCGCCCCAAGGCGCATCGGGCAGAGTGACGCGGCGAGTGCCCCAGAACGTCTCGACGTCGAGAGTCCCGTCCGGCTGCAGGTCGAAGGTCAACAGGCCCCATGACTTCAACCGGTGGCATCGTTTGCACAGACTCACGAGGTTTTCCAGCCGGGTCGCCCCGCCATGCTGGTACTCGACTACATGGTCGGGTTCGCACGCACTGGCCCGGCGTCCGCAGCCCGGGACTCTGCAGGTCCTGTCCCTCAGCGCGAGGGCACGTCTCAGCGCGGCCGGTGGCCGGTAGGCGTTGGCGTCGAATTCGGTGATGGCTCCGGTCCACGGATCGGTGACGACCCGGGTCCACGTGCCGGCCTGCGGCAGGAGGTCGGCCAGTTCGTCGAGGCCGAAAGCGCCGAACCTCTCCGCTTCGGCGAGTCCGGTGGTGATGTCATGCTGATCGCCGCCTGACGGGCGGATCGGATCTGCGTGAGCGACCGGGCCGGTGGCGTTTGCGGGATCCGGGCGGGCGGCGGAAGATGCTTCGAGCGCGCCGATGAGGGAGGCCGGGACCGTGACGGTGATAGCCGGTTTCACGTTCGACAGGCCGACGGCTTCCGGCCCGGAAAGCAGCATATCGACGAACGCGTCAGCTCGGATCTGCCTCGCCGTGCGCGTTTCGGGAGTCTCCTCGCCGGCTTCGGCACCGTCAGGGGCCGTCTCTATGTGCCCGGGGAGACCGGGCCGGGTGCGGGACTCCGGGCTGGTCTGAACCGCGGCGTACTCGGCGAGCCGGCGGTCGATCGCCTCCGCGGCCGCCGTGGGGATGAATGCAGTCAGATAGCACATGCCGTCGTCGGCTGGGTCGACGGCGACGAACCGGTCTGCCCACGCTCGGCGGTGCCGGGCGCCGAACGGCTCGTCGAGCTCGCGCTCGAGGCGGCGCTTGCCGTACCGGTCCAGCTGTCCCGGGGTCTTGCCGGGGGCATGGGCGAGCACGTCGTCGCAGAATCCCCGTCGTCGTGCTCGGCACTCATCTCTGGAGGCCCGCAGGGCGCGTTGATGCTCCTCGAGGGACGCCGGGTCGTCGCTGACGGGCGCGGGGACCTCTGCCGGGACGATCTTGGCGGCGAGATCAACCGTGTTGCGAGTGTGGATCGGGCCCGCCTCGCCTGAAGCCAATGCGTCGAGTACCGCAGGCACTTCGCGGCTCAGCAGTCGAGCGCGCGTGAGTTCGCGGGCTGCGCTCTGCCGGGCAATGCCTTTGACCGACGCGATCTCCTGGACCGCCGCCTGCTCCGGAGCGTCTGCTGCGAGGCGCCCGGCGGACACGGAGCGCGCCATGCCTTCCGAGGAAGCTGCGACCTCGTCGAGTTCCGCCGCGAGCTCCGCTTGCGCGTGTTCCTCGAGCCGCACCGCGGCCTCGTAGGCGGCGGCCTCGGCGAAACAGCGCAATCGCTCGGCGAACGCCAGCAGCCCCTGCGGGCCCATGGCCGACGCGGCGGCGTCGACGGCGTCCCGACCCGACCGGAGGGCAGGCGAGTCGGGGGTGGAGAGCTTGGTTTTGAGCGACGGCGGGGCGGTTCCGGGGCGAGGTTTCGGCGGCGCGGGCTCGAAATCGAGGAGGACGTCCCCGATCTGGATGCGAAACCGCTGCGCCTGAACCATGACTCAATTATAGAAGATTGCTTCGAGAAGCAATAGCCTTTAGTCGAATAAAACAAGAGTGAAATCGGCCCCTCGGGTGCGGCGTGGAGTCGTTCTGCTTGACGCCACCAACGGTTCCACCCTTTACGATCGGCCTTGATCGGTCTAGTCTGTGTCGTGGCTCACATGTTACCGGAAGGTAGTTCGTGTTCGAGCCGGCGGCAAAGACGCCGCACATCGACGACGGGAGTCCGTATGACCAGGCGCGAAGACCAGACCGGCGGCCACTCCGCTGAAGTACGAGGCCGAAGCGATGCCCGCCACCGGCGCAGCATCTCCATCACCCTGACAGCGCTCATCGCCGCGGCGTCGCTCGTCGCGGCCGGCAGTCCGGCACAGGCGACGGCGGACCCGGCCCCGGCACAGGAGGAGTTGACGGATGCGGGTGCGGCCACGGACGGCGATCTCCTGCGCGAAGAGGCGCTCGAGGAGCTCTCGCGCTCCGTTGACGGGGACTTCTACCTGCCGCCCTCCACTCTGCCCGACGGGCAGGGGACGCTCATTCGGAGTGAGTCCGCGGAGTTCTACCTGGACCCCGTGCGACTCATCGAGCCGGACGCGACGGCCACGCGCATCATGTACACCTCCACCGACGCCCACGGAGCGCCGATGGCCGTGACGGGAACGGTGCTGGTGCCGAACCGCGCTTGGTCGGGACGTGGAGAGCGGCCGCTCATCGGGTACGCAGTGGGCACCCAAGGGGCGGGCGACCACTGCGCGCCGTCTCGGCAGATGGCCATCGGCCAGGAGTATGAAGGCCCCATGGTCGCGGCACTTCTCGAGGCCGGGTACGCGTTGGCGCTCACCGACTACCAGGGTCTCGGCACCCCCGGCGCGCACAGCTACATGGTCCGCGCCGCGCAGGGGCACGCCGTCCTCGATTCGCTGCGAGCCGCCCAGAACCTGGGGCTGGACGGTATCGACGCCGAGAACCCGGCCGCGCTTGTCGGCTACTCGCAGGGCGGCGGTGCCTCGGCGGCCGCTGCCGAGCTTGCGCCGGACTATGCGCCCGAGCTGCAGCTCAAGGGCGCCTATGCCGGCGCGGTCCCGGGCGATCTCCAACAGGTAGCGACGAAGATCGATTCCACGCTTTACACGGGTTTCCTCCTCTTCGCGATGTCCTCGCTCGACTCCCAGTACCCCATCGACCTCACCTCGGTCCTCAATGCGGCCGGTCGGGACCGCGTCGCCGCGGCGGCGGACCAGTGCGTCGTGGACGGGCTCGCGGGCCACGCGTTCGTCAACACCTCGACGCTGACCACGACGGGAGAGTCGTTCACGGACCTCTCGCGGCGGGCCCCATTCGCCGGGGTCCTCCAGGAGCAGCGGATCGGCGCGGGGCGCGCCCCCGAGGTGCCGGTCCTGCTCTCCCACAGCCTGCTCGACGACGTCATCCCCTACCGCGCAGGTCGCGGGGTGGCCGAGCGCTGGTGCGATCAGGGCGCCGTCGTCTCCTGGGAGACCACAGCCGCGCCGACGCACCTCGGCGGCTACGCGGCGGCCGTGCCGCGCGCGCTGCTCTTCCTCGAAGCGCGCTTCGCCGGGGCTCCGGCCCTCTCGAGCTGCTGGCGTATCTAGTTCTCGCCCGTAACGATCGCCCAGGCTTGCGCGATCGAGGCGTCGAAGAGCGGCTCGGCTGCCGAGCCGAGATTGCCGGCGTGCCCGAAGACCTCCTGCGAGATCGTGCCCAGCAGCAGCATCCACGCGGTGGCGCCGGCAAGGACCAGGTCGGGGTCGAAGGTGGTTGGCTCCTGCGAGGCGTCGCCGAGCAGGGCGCGGACGACGGCGGCGCGTGCGTCAGGTGCCAGGGGCGCCAGGCGCGGGCGTGCGCCGGCCGCCGCGGCGTCGGCGTAGAGCGCCATGAGGCGCGCGATCACGCGGGTGCCGGACGGCGTCGTCAGCTCTCCCGGGGCGTGGTAACCGGGGACGGGTGATCCGTACACGAGTGCGTACTCGTGTGGATGCGCGAGCGCCCAAGCGCGCAGGGCGTGCGCCATGGCCCGCCAGCGCCCGGGCAGGTCGTCGGGGTCGATCCGAGACTCGGCGCGCTCCACCTCTGTTGCGGCGGCGTCGAAGGCGGCGACGATCAGTCGGGTGAGGAGTTCGTCGCGGTTCTCGACGTAGCGGTAGAGCGCGGAAGGTGCGAGGCCCATGTCGCGGGCGACGGCCCGCAGGGAGAGTGCCGCGGCGCCGGTTTCGGCGAGGTGGCGGCGTGCGACGGAGAGGATCTCGGTCTCGACGGCCCGGCGGTGGCGCGCTCGCGCGCCGAAGGGGAGGGCGGCGTCGGGCGGTTGATCCATGCCGTCATCCTCCCGGCTGGGCGGCGACGGAGCAAACGAGAACGGTGTTCTTGATTGTAGAACGGAAATAGTGAACACTGTTCTCGGAAGAGTCGTGCGGGGCGGACGAGGGGACGGGAAGATGGGCAGGTACGCGGTACTCGGGGCGGGGCCGGTTGGTCGAGCCGTGGCCGGACGGCTGGCAGGGGCAGGGGACGAGGTGCTCCTCGTCAGCCGTAGTGGGCGAGATCCGGGCGTCGACGGTGTCCGCGCGGTCGCCGGCGACGTCTCCGACGCGGCGGCGCTGCGCCGGCTGACGTCGTCGTGCGCAGGAATCGTCAACGCCGTCAACCCCGGCGCCTACCACCGGTGGGCCGCGGACTGGCCGCCGATCGCTGCGGCTGTCCGTTCGGCAGCCGAGGGGCGGCGCCTCGTGTTGATCGGCAACCTCTACGCGTACGGACCGGTGGCCGGCCCCATGGTCGAGGAGCAGCCGCTGCGCCCGCACGGGGTCAAATCCCGGCTTCGGGCGGAGATGTGGAACGACCTGCTCGGTGCTCATGCGCAAGGCGACCTGCTGGCCGCGGAGATCCGATCCTCGGACTACGCGGGCCAGGGGCTGCCGGGGACCAGCATGCTCAACGAGTTGATCGTGAAGCCCCTCGTCGCCGGGCGCCGGTGGGTCACCTCTCTGGCCGGCGCGCCGGGCGCGCTCCACTCCTGGACCAACGTCGACGACGTCGGCGACCTCGCCGTCGCCGTGCTGAAGCGGGGCGATTCCGGTGCGGCCTGGGGGAGGGCCTGGCACACGCCGAGCGCGCCGCCGTCGTCGTATCAGGGCGTCGCCGACGAGGTGACGCGGATCCTCGGCCGGGCGCCGGTGCGCGTGCGCCCGCTGCCGCCGGCCGTCTTCGCGGCGGCCAGCGCCGTCGTGCCGCTGCTGCGGGAATTGCGGGAGACGAACCACCAGTTCCAGCACGATTTCGTGCTCGACGACGCCGCGGCGCGGACCGAATTCGCCCTGACGCACACCCCGTGGGAACGCACGCTCGCCGAGTCGATCGACTGGTTCGTCGAGCGCCGGGCGGGCGCGGGCCGCCACTGAGTGACGTCCGTCGAAACACGCCATCGGATGTGACGGAGTCTGCCCTAGGATGGAACGCAGACAGTGTTGTCCCGACCCCATCTAAATGCGAGACGTCAGGAGACGGTATGCCCATCGCTACCCCGGACAAGTACAACGCCATGATCGATGCCGCGAAGGCCGGAGGGTTCGCCTTCCCCGCGGTCAACGTGACCAGCTCACAGACCCTGAATGCCGCGATTCGCGGCTTTGCCGAGGCCGAGTCCGACGGCATCATCCAGGTCTCGACCGGTGGCGCGGCCTACTGGTCCGGCGCCTCGGTCAAGGACATGGTCATCGGGTCGCTCGGCTTCGCCGCCTTCGCCCGCGAGGTCGCCAAGAAGTACGGCGTGAACATCGCCCTGCACACGGACCACTGCCCGAAGGACAAGCTGGACGGCTTCGTCCTGCCGCTGCTCGAGGCCTCCGAGGCCGAGGTCAAGGCCGGACGCGACCCGATCTTCAACTCGCACATGTGGGACGGCTCGGCCGAAACCCTCGAGGAGAACCTGCGCATCGCCGCGGAGCTGCTGCCGCGCACTGCGGCAGCCAAGCAGATCCTCGAGGTCGAGATCGGTGCCGTCGGCGGCGAGGAGGACGGTGTCGAGAACGACATCAACGAGGACCTCTACAGCACGGTCGAGGATGCGCTCGCGACCGTCGAAGCCCTCGGCGCCGGCGAGAACGGCCGCTACATCACCGCCCTGACCTTCGGCAACGTGCACGGCGTCTACAAGCCGGGCAACGTGCAGCTCCGCCCGGAGATTCTCGCCGACATCCAGAAGCAGATCGGAGCGAAGATCGGCAAGGACAACCCGTTCGACCTCGTCTTCCACGGCGGCTCCGGCTCGACCGACCAGGAGATCGCGGACGCTGTCTCCTACGGCGTCATCAAGATGAACATCGACACCGACACCCAGTACGCCTTCACGCGTCCGGTGGCCGGCCACATGCTCTCCAACTACGACGGTGTCCTGAAGGTTGACGGCGAGGTCGGCAACAAGAAGACCTACGACCCGCGCGTGTGGGGCGCCAAGGCCGAAGAGTCGATGGCCGCGCGCATCGCTGCCGCCGCCGGTCAGCTCGGCTCCGCCGGCAAGTCGATCAAGTAGTGGCGTCCGTGAGCGACTCCCTCGGTAAGAACCTGCTCGGCATCCCGGAGACCCTCCTCCCGGAGGAGACCGACGTCGACGCGAAGTTCGCCGCCGGTGCGGAGGCTGTCGACGTCGCCGCGGCGCACCCGACGTCGTCGCTCGCCTGGGCGGTCCTCGCCGGCGAGGCGTACGACGACGGACAGTACGTCGAGTCGTATGCGTACGCCCGCGTGGGCTACCACCGCGGTCTGGACTCGCTGCGCAAGGCCGGCTGGCGCGGGCAGGGCCCGGTGCCGTGGACGCACGAGCCCAACCGCGGATTCCTGCGCTCGTTGTACGCGCTGGGCCGTGCGGCCGCCGCGATCGGCGAGACCGACGAGGTCGAGCGGATCAACCGCTTCCTCGATGATTCGGATCCCAACGCGAAGGCCGCGATCGAAGCGTAGGCCGTCCGACGGCGTCGTGCCGCGCTTCGGCGAAACTGTATCCTCCCCCTTCCGCATGCTGTGCGGAAGGGGGAGGATGTTTTTCATGGAGGCCATCACTGCACTGGAAGACGAGATCCTGATCCACCTGCCGCAACCGCGTGTCTGGTCGCTGCTCACGGACTGGACCGCGGCGCCCGAGTGGATGCCCGGCGTCGACACGATGCACGCCCACGGTGCCGCGGCACCGGGCCAGGTGCTGCGGTATACCGCGGGCGATCACGAGCGGCAATTGTCCGTCGTGACGTACGAACCGGGCGGCGCGCTGACCTTGGCGACGGGTTCCGACGGCGCGGACGTGCGCATCGAATACGGGTATCTGCTGGTGGCCGAGGGCGACCAGACCAGGTTGCGGCTGCGCGTTGGCGTCCGGGTCAACGGTGACGGCGGGAACGGCGTTGGCGAGCTCCGGGAGGCCCTCGCCGACGCGGAATCCGGTCAGCTCGAGTCCTTCCGCGCATATGCCGAGAAAGCGCCGTAGGCCCCGCCCACTGACATGGGTACTTCTCCCCATCGCGGTTCCACTGTCGATTCGTCTAATGTGATCTCTGAGAAGAAACAGCAGAAGGGATCATCATGGGGTGGGGCACGTGGGAGGTACATCCCGGCAATGCACGCGGTGTTGTCACGCGGACCGAGTCCGAGATCGAACGGCTGGAGAAGAAGGATACGCCGCTGATCAACCGATTCGAAGCTGCTGCGGAAGCATGTGATCATCTCGATATCGGCGATGCCCTCGACACCCTCCTGAGCGACTTCGCCGGGCCCGTACTTACGCAGGCGCGAAATTCCGGGCTCTACTTCTGCGGCAAGACGCGTGAAGCCATCAAGGGTTTCGTCGATGGCGACGAGGAGATGGCCGTCGAAGCGGAACGGGCAATCTACACCATGCCTGCGACCGGAGAGGAAGACGGAAAATGAGCGTCGACACATCCAATCTGCCCGAAAAGCTCCCGGCGTCTGCCGGCATAACGCAGGCAGCTTCCCGGATCCGGTCTCTCGGCGGTTCAGTGGAATCGATCTACACTGACGTGGACAGCGAGTGGAAGAACATCACTGACCACTTCAAGACGACCCACGATCAGCAAATTCTGGGCGCGCCGGCCAAAGTCATGCATCCGAGCGTCGAAGCCTTCAAAGGCACCATGGACGGGGTTGCGGATGCACTGGACGATTTCGAGTCCGCGGTGGACGGTTTGAGATCCCGCTACAACGACGTGAAATCGGACGCCAGGACGCATAACGCGATCCCGGTGGCAGACCAGAGCGACAGCCATTCAAGCGATGAAAACACCCTGCAGGAGCGAGTCGACAGCGTCGCCAACGACTACGATGCGGCGGTGAGCACCTGCTCCAGCGCCATCCGGAACTTGAATCCCGCGTATCTGCTCGAGGGACACGATCCCTCGGAATTGCATGAAATCAACGTTCCCGCCTATCTCTTTCCTCTCCTCGGGGTCGCCCCGAGGAGTGGAGCGGCAACGAATGCGGTCGTCTCGCAGTTGTCGTATAAGAACGGGAAGCTCAATTTCACGTTCAACACCCAGAACAATCCATTCATGACGCAGCGGGGCATGCCCGAGAGATACAACATCTCGGAGCGGAGCCTCAGAGCCCTGAGCGTTCCCGAGAGCTATGTGGAACGCATGATGCGAGCCAGTGGTGTGGATCCCGAGCGCCTGTCCAGCAACAAGACGCGGGAGATGCTGCGCAATCTGCCGGAGCAGAGCGCGCTCGGCTGGCTCGTGCGGAAGTATCCGCATCTGAAGAGCAGTTCGATGAGCGTGAATGGGCGTGACGTCAGGCTCAACATCCGTCTGTCGGCTGGCAACGGGACACCTCCGACGAATACCCGGGCTCCGTTCCGGCTGCCGCCGGGGGCGAACAAGGCCATGAACGCCCTTGACAAGTTCGGCAAGGTTCTGACGCCGCTCGATTACGGGGTGACCTTCTACGGTTCGTTCTCCGAGGGGTACAACGATTCGCTCGAACGCAACCCCGACGGGACAATGGAAGAGCACGTCAGGGCTGCGACCGTCGACGCGACTGTTGTCACGTCGTCCAAAGCAGCGGGCGAGATCGCCGGAACCATCGCGGGCCGGGCGGGAGGTGCCGCTCTCGGGCAGGTTCTGATCCCGATTCCTGGCGTCGGCGCAGCTGTCGGCGGGTTCGTCGGTGGCTGGGCCGGAGGTGTCGTCGGCAGCTGGGCTGGTGAGAAGGTCGGTGGTCTCATCAACGATCTCAGACATTCGGAGTTCGCCAGTGACGCTGTCAGTGCCGTCAAGGATGTCGGTAGTGCCGCCGTGGACACCGGCAAGAAGGTTCTCGGCGCACTCAACCCGTTCGGTTAGTCGGAAAGGTCATTCTTGTTAGCGCTTGTCGTCTTGTTCATCGTCGCGATTTCCGCCCCGTTCTTCATGATTGCCGGTCGAGCATGGTCGGGCCGATCCCGCCGATGGGCGGTGGACCGGCCGGAATATGGTGCGTTCCACCGGCTGAACTATCTGCCGTTGAAGGCAGGCGCGGCCGGGATCTGGGTTCTTTCCTTCATCCCCGGTGCGATGGCGCGGGTCTCTGGATCCGACGCGGCTGAGGCCATCGAGTTCTACACCGTGTTCCCTGTCGGTATGGTGCTTGTTGCGGCCAAGTTCTGGTGGCCGGCTGCCCTGGCACCGCAGTGGCAGAAAGAGTGGGTGGCCCGCGGCGGTGATGTCGGAGCCGTGGACGTACCGCTATGGGGCCCCGGCGAGACAGTACCGGAACGAGCGAAAAAGAAGGGTCTGCAGTGAGCGCACAGAGCACAACCAGAGTGAACGGCATCGGTCGGGTGCTCACCATGGAGATTCCCGGCACCTGGGTCGCAGCCGAGCCCAGCCCTGAGGTGGAGCTCTTCGCCACCATGCCGCCAGCAGAAAACGAGTTCACGCCGAATATCGCAGTGACAGCGCTCCCCTACACGGGAACTCTGGCCGATTTCTCGCGTAAGGCAATGTCGTCTCTCGCATCGGACCTCCGTGAGGGCCGGATCGTGAACGTGGACGAGTGGGCGCAGCGGATCGCTGTGAACGATGCCGACGTCGTCGTTGAGGACGAGTACGGTCTGCCCCAAGCCGCGCATGAGGGCCGGCTCATCGAGTACACACATCGGAATCCGGAGGGTGAAACGGTATACGGCGTCGACTATCTCTACCTTGAAAACGGCTGGGCGATTCAGGCGAGCACCACGACCTCCTTGCCGTCTCGGATCATTTTCGATGACGCCTTCCAGCAGATCGTACGATCAATCGAGGTTCTGCGCTCGCCGAATCGAGATGATGTTGAGGGTCGAAGGATCGAGATCGGGTCAACCCTGGACAGGATCGCCACGGCTGCAGAGAAAGTCGAGCGGGAAGAGCTGTTCGAAGAACTCGCCCGAAGCGCGTCGATCGGCGTCGGAATCTGGATGACTGGAGAAGCGCTCGCGCGGACGTCCGAATTGCAGGATGCGGTACTAGGACGACTGGCGGCGGCCTCCGATCCCGTTCTGGCCGAGCTGATCGATCTGGGCATTGTCGAGAATGGACGGCTCAGCGCGCTCGGCGAGTTGATATCGGTGGCCCTGACCGAATCGGTGGTCCGCGTGAGGCTGACCGGTCGGTTCGGAGACGGGGAGACGATGCTCCAGATCTTCGTGCTCGGTCCCTGGGCCGTGGTTGCCGCTGAGCAGGGGTACGGGCCGCGTGTCTTGAACCAGCCGTGGCATCCGGATGATCCGGCCCGCTTCAATGTTCAGGTTCTTCCGGTGACCGAAGTGACGTCGGCCATGCTTCGCTGGGCGGGCGCAGGCCCGGCCTGGAATCTCCACCTCGAGGTCCCGTTCATCCCCATCCCCTTGTTCGAGGAGCGTCTGGGCGGGGAAGCGCCTTTGCCGGAGGGCGCCGGGCCGGTTACCGGCGCTGTGTGGCAGAACCCCTGGTTCTCTTGGGGGCTGGATGTCGAGACAAATGGCGAGCGCGTTGACCCGATTCACTACGTCAATGCGGGGGACCGCGGCCACTACAGAATCGGCCTTGCTGACAACCCTGTGACGGGCGCGGGGGAAGTGCTCCTGTTGCCGACTGACAGCGGCTTCATTTCGCGCCAGTTCGAGGATTCGCTGCAGGCGGCGATTTTCGGGCGACCGACCGTCCTGTCCTGACTTAAACGCGACGGGCACGTCGCCGTCTGGTCGGTAGCAGGATGCTGCCCCGCGCCGGCGATGGGGACTTCTCCCCATCGCGGCCCGGCCCCCGGCCTGCCACGATGATGGGGTCGAGAAACGCTGGAGGTCGGGTGTGGGCAGCATCATCGTTTTCGGAGTGGTCCTGCTCCTCGCGGGGGGTGCAGCTGTTGCGGCCGGCGTCCTGAACTATCGGGGCCGCTGGCGCCCGCTCAACGCCTTCGTCCCCTATATGGGGTCGGGCATCTTCTTCATGGGGTGCGGGATCCTGCTCTGGGGCGTCCTCGCGCTGGCCACCGGCGCCCTGACGCACGACGGCGGGCGGCAGCTCGCGCCGACGCTGCAATGGATCTTCACGTTGGCGAGTTTCGCCGCGCTGCTGCTCTTCGCGGGCGGTGCCTTCTTCGGCTACAGCCACTTGCCGCGCCGGCTGCGCCCGCGGTGGATGACCGACGCTGACGGCACCACCGACCCCGTCGGCGACGGCGGGTTCAAGGTGTCGCTGCCGCGCTGGTCCGCGGCGGCTACCGGCGCGAGTCTCTCGACGAGCCGCGGCCCGCTGCTCAGCCCCGAGGCCGTGGACTGGCTCTACAGGAGCTGGTCCGGGCACGGGTGGGTGCGCTTCGGGGAGTCCGAGGCCGCCCGTGGGCTGCGCGAGCTCGGCATGGTGCACGACGACGGCCGCGCGGCCCCCGAGGTGGTGCTCGCCACCCAGCCGCTGCAGTCCGAGGCGACGACGGCCTACGTCGTCGCTCTCCTGCCCGGCCCGGGAGGGCCCGGGACGCACGCGGTCGAGATGATCCTGCGGCTGGGCGCGCGCAACGCCGTCGTGCTGTGGCAGGAGGAGACATGGCCGGTTCAGCAGCGCGGACTCGACGACGAGCGCGGGTTCCGTCAGCGCCTCGGCCTGCTGACAGGTCACGGACGCCGCCGCAAGAGCAACGCGGCCTACCGGGTCGATTTTGTGGCGCCGGAGGCGGCGGGTGACTGGCTCATGGACTTCGTGGGCCGCACCAGCGGGCCGGACGCGTCGTGGCGGATCTTCCTCGACCGCGACCAGTCGTTGTCGCTTGTTCCGGGTGAGGTCGCGGGTCAGTACGTGACCGGGAGCGAACGGACCGCCACGGCCGCCGCGCTTGCGGCGAAGCTCGACGCGACGCTGCGGGGCGGGGCCGCATAGAATCGACGGCGGCGCCGGACCAACCGCCGCCGTGAACGTGAAGGGAGCCGATCGCGGTGTCGAAGCTCTATTTCCGCTACGGGGCGATGAACTCGGGCAAATCGACCGGCCTGCTGCAGGCGGCGTTCAACTACGAGGAGCGCGGTCAGCGCGTCCTCCTCGCGAAGCCCGCGATCGACACCAAGGGGGACCGGTCGATCGTCTCCCGCCTCGGCGTCACGCGCGACGTGGACTTCACGATCCTGCCCGCCGAGTCGGTGCGCGAGATCTTCAGCAAGTACGCCGCCGGCGATGACCCCGAGGCGATCGTCACGCACGTCGACGTCGAACCCGTGGCCTGCCTGCTGATCGACGAGGCCCAGTTCCTCACCCGCGAGCAGGTCGACGACCTGCTGCGCATCGCCGTCCTCGATTCCGTCCCCGTGCTCGCCTACGGCATCCGCACCGACTTCCGCACCGACGCCTTCCCCGGGGCGGCCCGGCTGATGGAGCTCGCGCACAGCCTCGAGGAGCTCAAGACGATCTGCCGGTGCGGACGCAAGGCCGTCTTCAACACGCGCCGCGTGGGGGAGACCTTCGTGTTCGACGGCGATCAGGTCGCCATCGATGGCCAGGACGTGGGGTACGAGTCGCTGTGTGCCACGTGCTACCTGGACGTCTCGGGCGGACGGCTCGGCTAGTCGAGCGCAACTGCCCGCGACCTCTTGACACACCCTTTCCCGCCGGAGCAGACTGTCTGATACCAGATTAGTACGCGTTTGATATATCAGGAACGGCGGCTCAACGATGAGTAACAAGGCAGTCAGCTACGCAGGTCCCGGCAAGGTCGAGGTCATCGACACTCCCTATCCCGAGTTCGAGCTCAAGGACGGGCCCGGAGTTAACCCGGCCAACGTCGGCCGCAAGGTCCACCACGGCGTCATCCTCCGCACGATCGCCACGAACATCTGCGGCTCGGACCAGCACATGGTGCGCGGCCGTACCACCGCGCCCGAGGGGCTCGTCCTCGGGCACGAGATCACCGGCGAGGTCGTCGAGGTCGGACGCGACGTCGAGTTCATCAAGGTCGGCGACATCGTCTCGGTGCCCTTCAACATCGCGTGCGGCCGCTGCCGCAACTGCAAGGAGGGGCAGACCGGCATCTGCCTCAACGTCAACCCTGACCGCCCGGGCTCGGCGTACGGCTACGTGGACATGGGCGGCTGGGTCGGCGGCCAGGCCGAGTACGTGCTCGTGCCCTACGCGGACTGGAACCTCCTGAAGTTCCCGGACCGCGATCAGGCGATGGAGAAGATCATGGACCTCACCATGCTCTCCGATATCTTCCCGACGGGCTTCCACGGTGCCGTCACCTCCGGTGTCACCGTCGGTTCCACCGTGTACGTCGCGGGTGCCGGTCCGGTCGGCCTTGCCGCTGCCATGGGTGCACAGTTGCTTGGTGCCGCCGTTGTCATCGTGGGCGACCTGAACGAGGACCGCCTGGCCCAGGCTCGCTCCTTTGGCTGTGAAACCATCAACGTCGCCCACGGGTCCGTCGAAGACCAGCTCGAGCAGATTCTTGGGGTCCCCGAGGTGGACTGCGGCATCGACGCCGTCGGCTTCGAGGCCCACGGTCACGGCGGGGACGCCGGCAAGGAGGCTCCGGCCACCGTGTTGAACTCGCTGATGGACATCACCCGCGCCGGCGGCGCCGTCGGTATCCCCGGCCTGTACGTCACCGGTGACCCGGGAGCCGTCGACGAGGCCGCCAAGAAGGGCGCGCTGTCGCTGTCCTTCGGTACCGGTTGGGCCAAGTCGCTGTCCTTCGCCACCGGGCAGTGCCCGGTCATGAAGTACCACCGCCAATTGATGATGGCGATCTTGAACGACAAGGCTCCGATTGCCAAAGCCGTCAATGCCGGGGCGATCTCGCTGGACGAGGCCCCGCGTGGCTACGCCGAGTTTGATGCCGGCGCGGCGAAGAAGTTCGTGCTCGACCCGCACGGGCTCATCTCCCGCAACTAGGTACCGCCCGTACGACGACGGCGCGACCTAGTGTCGTCGTCGTACCGGTTCCGCCCGGGGCGCCTGGCGCGTCCCGGGCGGCGTGATCAGCGTTGCTTGTGGGAGGCATCCCGGCGCCTGATGAGCAGGCCGACGGCGATCCCGAGCAGGCCCACGGACAGCGGGCTCAGCGCACCCGCGGCGAAGACCGCCTCTGGCGGGGCGAACGCGGCCAGGGTCCGCCAGGTCGGTCCCGCGAGCATCGCGCCGAAGACCATGCACGCGGCGAGGCTGACGGCCACACCCGTCGCCGCTGTCGCCGAGGCTCGGGCCATCAGGACCGCTCCGAGCGCCAGGGCCGCGACGACGAGCGCGAAGCCGAAGCGGACGAAGACGTGATTGCCGGTGGCCATCGCCAGCACCAGAAACTGGTTGCCGACGAAGAAGACGCCGACGCCGACGCCGAGCCCGCCGACGAAATGGACGAAGCCGCTGAAGAACGACGTCGTGTGGGTTCCTCCGATGGCCGTTGTCATGACGGCACCTGCTTCCCCGTGTCCGCTGTGCTGTCTCTTCAGTGAAACGCCGCGGACGCGCGGAGTCAATGGCGGCGGGTGCGCCGGGCCTGCGTCAGCGCGGCTACGGTGCCGCGGCGGAGGGCAGCAGCCCGTCCAGGGCCCGCTCGAGCGCCCAGCGGAAATCCGGGGCGTCGGCGTCGGCGACGTCTAAGTCGGCCCGGTTCTGCGCCTCCGCGATGGAGCCCAGTACGTGGTTCACGATGAGCGACTGGGCGCTCACCGCGTGGTCCTCGCGCAGGCCCGCGGCCGCGAACAGCCCGGTCAGCCGCGCAAGCGGCGTCAGGCGCTCGGGCGCGAGCACTCGCGCCACGTGCACGACCTCCGCGCTGTCCGGAATCGGCAGCAGCATGGTGTGCAGGCTTGAGGCCAGGTGCAGGATGGCGCCGCGGGCGGCGGGCGCTGGGACGACGTCGTTCCCGGCGACCGCGGCCCCGCCCGCCGGCGCGCCAAGCGCGGGTGTGTTCAGGAGCGTCGCGGCGACCTCGACGAGGAGCTCCTGCTTGTTCTTCACGTGCCAGTAGAGCGCGCCGACCTGAACCTCCAGGTCGCGGGCCAGCCGGCGCATGGAGAGGTCGGCGAGGCCGAAGTCGCGCAGGATGCCGACGGCCGCGTCCACTACGGTCTCCTGTGTCAGCGCCATGCCCGCCAGTCTATCCAGCCGCGCGACTCCATCCGCGGCGCGCGCCGGCGCGCAGTGGTGGTAGCCTCATTCCCACGAATTGAACACTGTTCAAGAGACGAGGGAATGACTGTGGATCAACTGGTTGACACGGACGCGGCGGGCCTGGTCGGTCGCATCGAATCGGGGCACGCGCTCACGGAGGCTGAGGCGCTCGCCGTGCTCGCGACGCCCGACGCGCAGACCCTCGACCTCGTCGCGCAGGCCGGGCGCCTGCGTCGGACCCACTTCGGCAACACCGTCAAGGTCAACTACCTCGTCAACCTGAAGTCCGGGCTCTGCCCCGAGGACTGCACATACTGCTCGCAGCGGCTCGGCTCCGACGCGCAGATCCTGAAGTACAAGTGGCTCTCGACGGAGGACGCCGCCGAGCAGGCAGGCCTCGGGGTGCGCGGCGGCGCCTCCCGCGTGTGCCTCGTCGCCTCCGGCCGCGGACCCACCGACCGCGACGTGAACCGCGTGACGGACATGATCGAGCGCGTCAAGGACGAGAACCCCGGCGTCGAGGTCTGCGCGTGCCTCGGGCTCATCAAGGAGCGGCACGCCAACAAGCTCGCGGCCGCCGGCGCGGACGCGTACAACCACAACCTCAACACCGCCGAGTCCAAGTACGAGGACATCTGCACCACGCACACCTACGCCGACCGCGTCGCCACCGTCGAGGCCTCCAAGGCCGCCGGCATGTCGCCGTGCTCGGGCCTCATCGTCGGCATGGGTGAGAGCGACGAGCAGCTCGTCGAGGCGGCCTTCGCCCTCCGTGACCTCAACGCCGACTCCGTGCCCGTCAACTTCCTCATGCCCTTCGAGGGCACCCCGCTGGAGGGCACCTGGGAGCTGACTCCGTTGCGCTGCCTGCGCATTCTGGCCATGGTGCGCCTGGCCTGCCCGGACAAGGAGGTGCGCATCGCGGGCGGCCGCGAGATGCACCTGCGTTCGCTCCAGTCCGTCGCCCTCGAGGTCGCGAACTCGCTCTTCCTCGGCGACTATCTCACGAGCGAGGGCCAGGCCGCCGAGGCGGACCTGGCGATGATCGCCGACGCCGGCTTCCGCGTCCTCGGCCGGGAAGAGGGCACGACGGCGGGCGTCGCACCGTGCGCCGGTCACGCGGTGGAGCCGGTCGAACCGGGTGGTCCCGCGGGTTCGGGCGGCGCCGGCTGCTGCGCCTCCGGCGGCGCAGCGGACGACGTCGCCGCGGCGGAGGCCGTCGCTGGCGCGGGATGCTGCGGCACGGGCGCCGCCGAGCCCCTCGGCACCGACACGCCCGCCGTCGCCGGAGTTAGCGCCAACCCGGGCACCCCGGTGCTGCGCCGCCGCGGTGCGGGAACGGCCGCGGCGCCCAACGCATGAGCGGCGCGGACCTGCTGGCGCGCGACGCCGGCCTGCTCTGGCACCCGTACGCCCCGCTGGACGCGGGCGCGCTCTACGGAGTGCTCGGCGCGCGCGGCGCGTGCCTGGACCTCGACAACGGATCGGGGCCCCGAACCGTCGTCGACGGGATGGCGTCTTGGTGGTCCGCGGTGCACGGCTACGGCCACCCCGAGCTCGACGCGGCCGCCAAGGCCCAGGTGGACGAGTTCAGCCACGTCATGTTCGGCGGCCTCACCCACGCCCCGGCGGTCGAGCTCGCCGAGTCCCTGACCCGGATCGCGCCCGCCGGGCTCGAGCACGTCTTCCTCGCCGATTCCGGCTCGATCAGCGTCGAGGTCGCGCTCAAGATCGCCCTGCAGTACCAAGCCGCCGTTCACCGCCCGGCCCGGCAGAGGTTCCTCGCCCTCCGCGGCGGCTACCACGGCGACACCTCGGCGGCGATGAGCGTGTGCGACCCCGTCGACGGCCTGCACTCGGCCTTCCCGGGCCTCGTCGCCGAGCAGGTCTTCGTCCCGCGCCCGCCCGCCGCGCGCCTGCTCGCCCCCGCCGACGGTGACCGCCTCGAGAGCGCGTGGGAGTACGACGACGCCGCGCTGGCCGCGTGGGAGGGCGACCTCGAGCGCATCGCGGCGGCCGAGGAGGGCACCCTGGCGGGCATCGTCGTCGAACCCGTCCTCCAAGGCGCGGGCGGCATGCACTTCTATCCGCCGGCGGCACTGCGCGCGCTGCGCCGCGTCGCCGACCGCTGGGACCTCGTGCTGATCGCCGACGAGATCGCCACGGGTTTCGGCCGCACCGGGCGCCTCTGGGCGTGCGACTGGGCCGGCGTCGTGCCTGACCTGATGTGCGTCGGCAAGGCGCTCACGGGCGGCTACCTCACGCTCGCAGCGGTGCTGTGCCACGAGCGCGTCGCGCGCGCCGTCGCCGCCTCGGAGCACCGCGCCGTCCTGCACGGGCCCACGTTCATGGGCAACCCGCTCGCGTGCCGGGTCGCCGCTGCATCCCTCGGGGTGCTCACCCGTCCCGATCACGACGGCGGCGCCGCAGGCTGGGAGCGCGCCGTCACCGCCCTGCACCGCGGGCTGGGTGACGCACTCGCTCCGGCCCGGGCGCTGGGCTCCGTGCGCGACGTGCGCGTGCTCGGCGGCGTGGGCGTCGTCGAGCTCGACCGGCCCGTCGACGTTCCCGCCGTCACACGGGCCGCGGTCGAGGCCGGCGCGTGGGTGCGTCCGTTCCGCAACCTCGTCTACGTCATGCCGCCCTACGTCGCCACGGGTGAGGAGATCGCCCGGCTCGGTGCCGCCGTCGTGCACGCGGTCGGCGAGGTGCACGGGTGAACGCCCCGGAGCCCGTCGCGGCCGAGGCCGCGGGCGCGATGGGGCGCTGGATCGCCGGGCGGGCGCGGGCGCGCGCGGCCCGCGGGGGCGCCCGGTCGACCCGGGCCGCGACCGGCCTCTACGACCTCGCCTCGAACGACTACCTCTCGCTCGCGCGCGATCCGCGCCTGGCCGCCGCGGCCAGTGCGGCCGAGCGGGAGTTCGGCACCTCGGCCGCGGCCAGCCGCGTCGTCGTCGGCACGCTGCCCGTGCACGAGGAGCTCGAGACGTCCCTCTGCGCGCTGACCGGGCGCGGGCACGCGCTCGCCTTCTCGAGCGGCTACACCGCCAACCTCGGCCTGCTCGGCGCGCTCGGCGGCCCCGGGACCACGATGATCCTCGACGAGCACGTCCATGCGAGCCTCGTCGACGGCGCGCGCCTCTCCCGCAGCCGGACCCTCACCGCCGCGCACAACAGGCACGACGACGTTGCCCGCCTCCTCGCGGCGCGGGACACGCCGCGCGCCGTGGTCGCCGTCGAATCCGTCTACTCGGTGCTCGGGGACGCGGCGGACCTGGCCGGGCTCGCGGCCGTGTGCGCCGAGCACGACGCCGTGCTGGTGGTCGACGAGGCGCACTCGATCGGCGTGCACGGCGCGGGCGCCGTCGCTGCGGCGGGCCTCGCGCACGATCCGCGCGTCGTGACCACGGCGACCCTGTCCAAGGCCCTCGGTGCCCAGGGCGGGGCCGTGCTGGGCTCCGGCGACTTCGGGGCCGCGCTGCGCGAGCACCTCGTCGACTCCGCGCGGACCTTCGTCTTCGACACGGGCCTCGCGCCCGGGCCCGCGGCCGCCGCGGCTCAGGCGGCGCGCATCGTCGCCGCCGACCCCGCGCTGCCGGGTCGGCTCGCCGAGCGCTCGGCGCAGATCGTCGCGGCGCTGGCTCCGGCGACGGGGCTCGACGTTGGCTGCGGCGCCGTGCACTCGGCGCGTGTTGGCTCGGCCGAGGGCGCCGCCGCCGCGGCCGCCGAACTGCGCCGCCGCGGCATCGCGGCCGGCTGCTTCCGCCCGCCCAGCGTGCCGGACGGGATCTCCCGATTGCGCTTCACCGCCCGCGCCGGACAGGAACCGGGCGAGCTGGGCCGGGCGCTCGACGACGTCGTCTCCGTAGTGAGCGGCATCCAACGGAAGGGGATCCCCGCATGAGCGGCGATGACTACCACCGCGTGCGCGAGCCGCGCGCCGTCCGCGACGTGCTGGAGCGCACGGGCGAGTTCGAACCGACCAACGCGCTCACCGCCGTCGTGCCGCTCGGGCCCGAGGCGCTGCGTGTGCTCGCCCGCGTCGGCTTCTCGCTGCCGCCGGTCCTGGCCTCCGCGACGGGCGAGGCGCACCTGCGGGTGCGGCGGCTCGTGGCCGGATTCTTCAGCCCCGGCAAGGTCTCCGCGGTGGCCCCGGCTGTGCGCGCGCTCGCCGCCGAGCGGGCTGCTGCCGTGCGCGAGCGCCTGACCGCGGGGGAGCAGGTCGACCTGGCCGCCGAGCTCGCCGCGCCCATCCCGCCGACGATCATGGCAGAACTGACCGGCACGGACTGCCCCGACCTGGATACCCTCAAGCGCTGGAGCCAGGACTCGTTGGAGCTCTTCTGGGGCTGGCCCGGCGAGGCGCGGCAGGTCGAGCTCGCGCGCAGCGCCGCCGAGTTCTACGCGTGGCTGCGCTCCAGCGTGCGGGCCAGCCGCGGCGGCGACTCGCTCTTCGGGGTGCTGCACGCGGGCGGCCTCGGCGAACGGGAGATCTGCTCGCTGGGCTACTTCCTCGTCATCGCCGGCCAGGAGACCACCGCGCTGCTCATCAACACGGTGCTGTACCGGAGCCTGCGCGACCGCGACGCGTGGGCCGCGTGCCGGGAGATGGACGCGGCGCGGGCGCAGGTGCGGGCCGTGATCGCCACCGAGTCCTCCGTGCACACGTGGCGCCGGCGGGCCGTGACCGACGCGGTCGTCGACGGCGTCGCGCTGCCGGCCGGGGCGGAGATCCTGCTCGAGCTCAGCGGGCACCATGCGGTGCCGGACGGCTCCGGCTACGGGCTCGCGTTCGGGCACGGCGTGCACCGGTGCCTGGGCGCCCGGCTCGCCGAGCTCGAAGCCGGGATCGTCCTGCACGAGGCTGCGCGCGCCCTGCCCGACGCCATCGGGTCCGGCGGCACCCCGCCGTGGCTGCGGTTGCTCTCGTTTCAGGCGCCGCTCGCGGTCGAGGCGCGGGCGCAGGGGCACGACGGCGGCCGCGAGCACGCGGGCGCCGGTGCCGGTACCGCGGGGGTGTGCGCATGATTCTCGTGATCACCGGGACGGACACCGGGGTCGGCAAGACGGTCGTGACCGCGGCGCTCGCCGCGGCCCACCTCGCGGCCGGCCGGACGGTCGCGGTCTACAAGCCCGTGCAGACCGGGGAACCGGCGGCGGGGGAGAGCCGCGGCGGCGACATCGGAGAGGTCGAGCGGCTCGCCGGGGCCGGCGTCGTGCTGGCGGAGGGGGCCCGCTTCGCCGAGCCCATGGCGCCGATGGCAGCGGCCGCCGCCGAGGGTCGCGCGCTGCCCGGGTTCGAGGAGCACGTGGCCGCGATCGGCCGCCTGCGCGCGCGGGTCGACGTCGTGCTCGTCGAGGGGGCCGGCGGGCTGCTCGTCCGGCTCACCGCGGCCGGACACACGATTGCGGACGTGTGCCGCGCCGCCGACGGGCGGCTGGTCGTGGTCGCCCGGGCCGGCCTAGGGACCCTCAACCACACGGAGCTCACGCTCGAGGCGGCCGCAGCGCGCGGGGTGCCGGCCGCCGGCGTCGTGCTGGGCGCGTGGCCGGCGGACGCCGGGCCCATCGAGGAGTCGAACGCGGACACGCTGCGCCGAGTGTGCGCAGCCGCGGGGGTCGGCTGGTGGGGCGCGTTGCCCGAGGGGTCGGGTGCCTGGGACGCCGACCGATTCGGCGCCGCGGCGGTTGGCTGGTTCGGGGGAGTACGTGGGAGAGACCCGGTGCCGGCGGGGGCGGTAGCCCAGCCGAATGTGTGAACCCCGGAGTCCTCGAACCAACGGAAGAACTCGCATCACCCGCGCCGCTCCGGTAAACTCGGCTCGTAAGAGCCCCTGACTCTTACGTTCCAGTGCGCCCGATTCGCGTCGATGGCCACGAGCAAGAGGCCCAGGGGCTTACGTGTGTCCGGTTCGACCGGAACCCGGTTCCGCGCCGCGCCGCACCAGAGTGGCCGGCGCAACCAAGGACCGGACGCTGACCCGATGCAAGGGGAGGATCCCATGCCAGCAATCGTGATCGTAGGCGCCCAGTGGGGCGATGAAGGCAAGGGCAAGGCCACCGATCTCCTCGGTGGACGAGTCGACTACGTCGTCAAGCCCAACGGCGGCAACAACGCCGGCCACACCGTCGTCGTGAACGGCGAGAAGTACGAGCTCAAGCTCCTTCCCGCCGGCATTCTGTCCCCGAACGCCACCCCGATCATCGGCAACGGCTGTGTGGTGAACCTGGAGGCCCTGTTCGAGGAGATCGACGGGCTCGAGGCCCGCGGCGCGGACACGTCCAAGCTGCGCGTCTCCGCCAACGCACACCTCGTGGCCCCGTACCACCAGACCATGGACAAGGTCACCGAGCGGTTCCTCGGCAAGCGCGCGATCGGCACCACCGGGCGCGGCATCGGCCCGGCCTACATGGACAAGATCGGCCGCCTCGGCATCCGCGTGCAGGACGTCTTCGACGAGTCCATCCTGCGGCAGAAGGTCGAGGGCGCGCTGCGCCAGAAGAACGAGCTGCTGCTGAAGGTCTACAACCGCCGCAGCGTCGAGGTTGAGGAGATCGTCGAGTACTTCCTCTCCTACGCGGAGCGGCTGCGCCCGCTCGTCATCGACTCGACCTTCGTTCTCAACGAGGCCCTCGACGCCGGCAAGGTGGTCCTCATGGAGGGCGGCCAGGCGACGTTCCTGGACGTCGACCACGGCACCTACCCGTTCGTGACCAGCTCGAACCCGACCGCGGGCGGCGCGTCCGTGGGTTCGGGCATCGGCCCCACGCGCATCAACCGCTCCGTCGGCATCATCAAGGCCTACACGACGCGCGTCGGCGCGGGCCCGTTCCCGACCGAGCTGTTCGACGACTGGGGCATCTACCTGCAGAAGACCGGCGGCGAGTTTGGCGTGAACACCGGCCGCCCGCGCCGCTGCGGTTGGTACGACGCGGTCCTGGCCCGCCACGCTTCGCGCGTGAACGGCTTCACCGACTACTTCCTGACGAAGCTGGACGTGCTCACCGGCATCGAGCAGATCCCGGTGTGCGTGGCCTACGACGTGGACGGCGTCCGCCACGACGAGATGCCCATGACGCAGACCGACTTCCACCACGCCAAGCCGATCTTCGAGTACTTCGACGGGTGGACCGAGGACATCACCGGCGCCCGCACGCTCGAGGATCTGCCGGAGAACGCCCGGAAGTACGTGCTCGCACTCGAGGAGCGCTCCGGGGCGCGGTTCTCCGCGATCGGCGTCGGCCCGGACCGCGAGCAGACGATCGTTCGCTACGACCTGGTCGAAGCCTAGGAATCTCCTTTGAGAGGCCGTGTCCCCTTTGTGGGGCACGGCCTTTTCCGTACGCTCGCGAGGGTAGTCTTGTCAAGGACTCGGATTAAGGATGCAGCTATGGGGGAGATCCAGCTTCGTCGACTCGTGACGGCTGACGATGTCGTGCTGCGCGCGGCGACGCACGCCAACATGAACTGGCGCGGCCGAGAGCGGTTCTCCTACCGGCAGATCGACACCCAATCCCATTTCCGGCAGTACTGCCGCCTCGACCCCGAGCGCGGGGACTTCGGCTTCGTCGCCGAGATTGACGGCCAGCCCGTCGGTGTCGTCTGGTGCCTCTTCCTCGACGCCGACCACCCCGGGTACGGGTACATCGGCGACGGCGTCCCCGAGCTGAGCCTCTCTGTCTGGTCCGGCTACCGCGGTGCGGGCCTCGGGCAGCAGCTGCTCAGCCGCGCGCTCGACGCCGCCCGGAAACAGCGCATCGCCCGCATCAGCTTGAGCGTCGAGGCCGCCAACGTGTCCGCCGTGCGCCTCTACCGGCGAGTCGGCTTCCGCCCGTCCCCCGAGGCGATCGACGAGGGAACGTACGTCATCGAGCTCTCCTCCGTCGCGGTCCGCCCCGAGCGGCCGAGCGAGAAGGACCGCGTCCGCGAAGTCGTGTCCGCCGCGTTCGCGACGGAGGCGGAGGCCGACCTGGTCGACGCCCTCCGGCGCGAGCCCGAGTGGATGCCCGGGCTCGCGTGGGTCGGCGAGGACCCCGAACGCGGAATCGTCGCTCACGCGCTGCTGACGCGCTGCCGCATCGGCGAGGCCGACGCCCTTGCACTGGCCCCGTGCGCCGTGGATCCCGCCGAGCAGCGCCGCGGGGTCGGCACCGCCGTGATCAGCGGCGCGCTTGAGGCGGCGCGCGAGCGGGGGGAACGCTACGTCGTAGTCCTGGGCCACTCGGCGTACTACCCGCGGTTCGGATTCCGCGCGGCGTCCGCCTTCGGGGTGGACATCCCGGGCGGAGCGCCCGACGGTGCCCTCATGGTGCTGGACCTGGGCGGCGCGTGGGACGTTCCGGCGGGGACCGTCGAGTACGCCGCGCCGTTCGGCCTCTGAACTCCGCGCCGGCGGTGGCTAGGATCGGGTCATGAGATCACCGATCCCCGATTACCTGACAGAGGTCCTCGACTCGACCCGGGAGGACGCGAGCGGGAACGTTGCCGACTACATCCCGGAACTGGCGCGCGCGAACCCGGACGTCGCGGCGATCGCCCTCGCCACGGTCGAGGGCTCGGTCTACTGCGTCGGCGACGCGGAGCAAGAGTTCTCGATCCAGTCGATGTCGAAGCCGTTCACGTACGCGCTGGCCCTGGCAGATCGCGGGATCGAGGCCGTCGGGGAGCGCATCGGCGTCGAGCCCTCGGGCGAAGCCTTCAATGAGATCTCCCTCGAAGCCGGCACCGGCCGCCCGCTGAATCCGATGATCAACGCCGGGGCCATCGCTGCGCACTCCCTCGTCCGCGCCGATTCGGCGGCCGAACGCGATCGCCGCGTGCTCGAGCACTACTCGGCATTCGCCGGCCGGGAGCTGGGCATCGCGGAGGAAGTCTTCGAGTCGGAGCAGTCCACGGGGCACCGCAATCTCGGGCTCGGCCACCTCATGAAGTCCTTCGGGATCATCGACGACGACCCGGTCGACGTCGTCAACGGGTACATCCGCCAGTGCTCGGTGGCCGTCACGGTCCGAGACCTGGCGCTCATGGCGGCCACGCTCGCGAACTCGGGAGTCCAGCCGGTCACCGGGCAGCGGGTCGTCGACGCGTACGCGACCCGGCACGTGCTCAGCGTGATGACGAGCTGCGGGATGTACGACGCGGCGGGCGACTGGCTGACGACCGTGGGGATTCCAGCCAAGAGCGGCGTTGCCGGCGGCATCATCGGCGTCCTACCCGGGCAGGTCGGCGTCGCCGTCTTCTCCCCGCGGCTCGACGCGCACGGCAACAGCGCTCGCGGCATCCGCATGATGGAGCGGATCTCCCGGGACCTGGGCATGCACCTCATGGAGGCGACGCGCCCGTCCCGCTCGGCGATCCGGGACCACCGGGTCGAGACCGTGCGGGGCGAAGACGTCACGGTCTACGAGCTCCAAGGCGATCTGGTCTTCGTCAGCACCGAGTCGCTCATCCGGCACGCGGTCGAGAATCCGCCGACGACGTCGGTCGTCGCCTTCGACATGCACCGCGTCGACGAGATCTCCGACGTTGCCAAGAAGATGTCGGCCGAGGCCGCACGGAGAATGAAGCTCGACGGGCACCGGGTCGTGCTGATCGACCCGAACGAGGTGCTTCCGTCCTTCGAGCTCGGGGATGGGACGACCCCGGAGTACTTCGCAAGCGTCGCCGATATCGACGTCGGCCGCTGAGGCAGTGCGGGCGCGCACGGCACCGGTAGCCGAATCGTGACCGGGCCGTCACGCCGTCGTCACGGGGGCGGTGAATCGGTAGGGTTGTTCACACTCACGCTGGGTGTGAGGCGAGAACCGGCCTTGGGCCGTCGGCGCAGACGAGGAGGCGACGATGAAGATTAGCGTGGCACAGCTGAACCCGTCGGGGGACCTGGAGGACAATCTCGAGGTCGTCCGGAGGCTCACGCGCCGGGCGCGCGACGAGGGCGCCGACCTGGTCCTCTTCCCGGAGGAGACGATGTTCACCATCCGTCACGTGGAGGGCGACCTGCGCGAGGCGGTGGACCGGGACTGGTCGACGTTCGTCCAGCAGCTCAGCCTGCTGGCGGCCGAGGAGTCGATCGCGATCGTCGCCGGAGGCTACGAGTCCAGCGGGGAGGCCCGACCCTACAATACGGTGGTGGCCATCGACGGCGGAGGGCGGATTGTCAGTACCTACCGCAAGGTCCACCTCTTCGACGCGTTCTCCTACAAGGAGTCCGAGCGGATCAAGCCCGGCGACCCCGATGACGTCGGTGTGATCGAGATCGACGGCCTGCGCTTCGGTGTGATGACCTGCTATGACATCCGCTTCCCGGAGATCGCGCGCCGGCTCACCACAGCGGGGGCCGACGTCCTTCTGGTCGCTGCCGCCTGGTTCAAGGGCGACCACAAGGTCGAACATTGGGAGACGATCCTGCGCACCCGCGCGATCGAAAACACTGTGTGGGTCGCTGCGGCCGGGACGTCGTCGACGAACACGGTCGGACACTCTGCTGTGCTCGATCCGATGGGCATCCCGGTCGATTTCCTCGACGACGAGGCCGAGGGACTCGTCACGGTCGACGTCACGCGCAAGCGCATCGAGGAGGTCCGGGAATTCCTCCCGGTATTGGCCAACCGGCGCCTCTAGAAGGCCCGGGGTCCCCCGGAAACACGCGGATGTCGGGGCTCTTCAAAAAAAGTTCAGAAAAAAGTTCCCCGCCGCGTAACCTCCGAGGGGGTCGGGGCGATGACGTATATGGAGCCGGGCTGAGAGTTTCCCCCCAACGATTTTCAGCCCGGCTCCTTTATAACTTATTGATAACTTCGCACTACACTGGTTCTCGACCGTCGTCGACGAACCTGAGGAGTGCAGTGGCCGCCATCTTGACGGATGACGTGCTCGAGCAGGCTCGGCACGGCGACACCGGCGCATTGACCGCCATTTACCAGAACCTGGCCGCGCCGGTGCATGGCTATCTGGCGGCGAAGGGACTTGAGGACCCGGAAGCTGCGGCTCAGGAGGTGTTCCTCACCGTGTTCGCCCGCCTCGCCGATGTGACCGGCGGAGCTGCAGGTCTCCGAAAGTTCACCTTCTCCATCGCGCACGCCCGCATGGTCGACGCCACGCGGGCACGTGCCCGCGCCCCCCTCGCCGTCGAATACGACGCCGCCACCGACCCCCGCGTGGAGTCCTCCCCCCAAGACGAGCTGCTCGGGCGGCTCGAATCCGGAAACCTCGCGCAGGCCCTAGAGTCCCTCGTACCCGATCAGCGCGAGTGCGTCATGCTGCGCATCGTCGCCGGGATGAGCATCGAAGAGACGGCCGAAATCATGGGCAAGTCCGCCGGGTCCATCAAGCAGTTGCAGCGCCGGGGGCTGCTCACCATGAAGAAGAGCCTCGAGGAGGTGAACGGCGATGACTGATCCGCATCGGGAATCCTTCGACGTCGACGCCCTGCTCGAGGAGGCGGGAATCGCCGACGCCGCGGCGCTGCGCGACGCCGTCGAATCCCTGCACGCCGCCGGGTCGATGCCGGCCCCGGTCCCCACCGGGCCGCTGGCCGATCTGCTCGAGGGGCGGCTCACTGCCGCCGAAGCCGCGGCGGCCGCCGGCATCTCGGCGGGATCCGACGACAACGTCATCGGTTTCGACCCGGCGAAGCCGCGCAAGCGACGCGGGGGCGCCGTCACGGGCGGCCTGACCGTCGTCGCGCTCGCTGCGGCAGCCGGTTTGGCCGGCGTGGCCGCTGCCGATGTGCCGCCGCGGGCGGCGTCTCCGGTCGTCAACGTGACGGTCCCGACGGGTGAGCTGACGAACAAGCCGGAGCGGCCGACCCTCGAGGCCTCGAATCCGCCCGAGCCGACGCCGGAACGGGTGGTCCACCGCGATCCGATCCCGACCCCGACGACACCTCCCGCTCCTGCGCCCGTTCCGGCGCCGAAGCCGACTCCCACACCGGCGCCCGCTGCGGAACGTGCGCCGGGGAAGAAGCCGGGCGGGGCGGCGAAGGTCCTCAACCCGGGGAAGCTGGCCTCCACGCTGCCCAAATCCGTCCCTGTGAAGCCGAAGACCAAGCGGCCGTAGGCGCGGTTCACTGCTCGGCGAGCTGCTGCCGGATGTCCTCCGCCTCGGCAGCGACCGTGTCCGCATCGACGAGGTCCGCGGCCTCGGCGGTCAGGAGTCCGCTCCAGTCGGAGAGGATGCGCTCGACTGCGCCCGACTCGACGAGATCCTCCTGTAGCCGTTCCTGCGCCCCGGCGTAGGCCGCCGCGAACGCCGCGTCGGCGAGGAACCGCTCCACGAGCGGATTCGATCCCCCGCCCGGACCGGCGGCCCCACGCCCGGGGCCAGCCCCGGCGGCACCGTCGCCGGAGTCTTGGGGGAGCTCGAAGCCCTCGGGCGGGGTGCGCTCGCCGTCGGCCGGCGGTTCGAAGCCGCCCGAAGCGTCACCCTGCTGACCGCCGGGCCCGGGGCCCGTTCCTTCGCCCGGACCACCGCCTCGCCCACTCACGCCGCCGAATGCCAGGTTCATGTCCCAGGACACGACCTTCATCAGGCCCGTGGCGGCGTCGTAGCGCAGGTAGGAGTTGTTGCCGGGGCCGTCGATGTCGTCGGTGTTCCCGACGAGATCCTGCACCGCGAGGTAGGTCGCGAACGCGTCCACGTCGAGGTGTTCGCTGAGGTCGGCGGAGAACTCCTCGTCGGTGGAGTTGTTGACGAAGTCGAGGAACCCGGCGACCGGGGCCAGATCGTCGCCGCCGGCCTTCGGCGTGAAAGCCTCGGCGTAGTCCGTGCCGTCCTCGCCGCGGTAGCTGTAGTCGCCGTCGGATTCGGCCTCATACGTGATGCCCGCGCCCGCGAAGTTCGCCTCGCTCCAGAGCTCGTCGTCCGGATTGTCGATGACGAGCCGCAGCTCGGCGTCCGCGCCGTTGACGCTGAACCGGGCGGCCGCGGCCGCCTCCGTCTCGAGGCCCGCCTCGCCGACGAGGGCCAGCGCCAGCGCCTCGTTCAGGCTCGTCTCGGTGTTGTTCTGCCGCACCACGTACTCCGCCCGGGACGCGTGCTGCTGGCCGTCCACGTACTTGTCGAGCCGGATCAGCCAGGGCAGCGCGGTCGGTTCGGCGTCGGCGTCGACGCCGCGCAGCGACGAGTTCCCCTTCAGCCGCAGCCCGACGTTCTCGTAGACGGAACCGTCGATCGTGACCGTCGCGCTGACCCACTCCTTGCTCCCGTCCTCGGCGTACGCTGTCAACGCGGCGTCCAGCTCGGCTGCGTCCGCCTCGACGTCGACCTCGTGCACCGCCGAGTTGTCGAAGAACGACGTCGACGCGTCCGTCGCGCTGTCCGCGTTCGCGTTGGTGATGTCGAGGATGTCGGTGACAGCGCAGCTGGTGAGCGCGACGGCGGCGATGGCGCCCGCGGCGACGGCGGTGGACAGGCGGCGGGACGTGGGGAATCGCGGTGCGCCGGTCATCGGCGGGCCTCCTTGCGGGATGCGGTCAGGGGTCGGATGCGGTGCCGTTCGAGCGTCCGGTGCCAGCGGTTGGACGGCAGCCCGGGGTGCAGGACGGCGAGGCCCGTGGCGAACTTGGAGATGCGGGCCGGGCGGATCCCGGCGCGCCACAGCAGGCGATCGAGGGGGCCCGCGGCACCGGCCGACTTCGTCTCCAGGACGACCTGGTCCTGCAGACCGAAGGCCCGCCCTCCGCCGCCGGAGGAGGCGTCGGTCCAGACCAGATCGGTGTCGAGGGTGACGCGGCTCGCGGATTCCGGCAGCAGGAAGGTCGTGCGCCGGTAGTCGGATGCGAGGACGGGCGCGAGCTCGTCGAGGCGGTCCGGGCGGCGGCCCAGCGCCTCGTCGAGCTGGCGCTCCAGGTAGTCGTGGCCGGCGTCGTCCAGCTCGTCGGCGTGAGCCGGGCCGTGCGGGACACGGTCCTTGACGGTGACCGCACGGCGCCCGCGCGTCTTGACCTCGAGGAAACTCGTCCCCGTATCCAGGTAGGTCCGCGTGCGGACCTTGAACCGGTGGCGCCGCCCGTGCGCCGAGAGGTGGTAGCTGGCCAGATCGGGGGTGTCGAAGTAGACGGAGTGGTAGCCGAAGCTGCGCCGCCCGGAGATGTCGAGGACGCGGACGTCCTCCCCGAGGAGCGCGATCAGCCGCCATGCCTCGGCGGTGTCGAGCACGTACTTGCGGTCCGTGCGGGACTGCAGCGCCGCCGTCGTGTTCAGTTCGTCGAGACAGACGCCCGGCACGGTCCGGAGCCACGCGGGGCTCATCGCGCGCTCACCGCCGGCTCGAGGACCTCGTGGTTCGCGGCCGAGCGCGCCGGCGCGTCACCGCCGGCGGAGAAGCGGACCTTGACGAGGGTCTTGTCGTTGACGAGGTCGAGCTGCTGCACGATGGCCGAGTGGACGCGGCCGCCGAGGACGGCCTCGAGGCTGCGGGTCAGCTCCGCCTCGTCGGCGATGGCGCGGTCCAGCACGACCTCCTGGTGGCGGTAGCGCGGCAGGATCCGCGAGTGGTCGGCGACGGCGATAACGGTGAGGATCAGCGCGATCAGGGTGATGCCGAGCCACAGCGGCGTCGGGACCAGGCCGGCGATGAGGCCGACGGCGAGGGCGGAGAAGTAGTAGGCGATCTCGTGCTGCTCGAGCTCGTTCGAGCGCAGCCGGATGATCGACAGGACGCCGAAGAGCCCCATGCCGACGCCGATGCCGATGCTGGAGCCGCTCAGCGTCGCGGCGACGCCGAAGACGCCGATGTTGATGCCGAGGTAGGAGACGGCGAGGTCCCGGCGGCGGTGCCGGCGCAGGTACAGGCCGAAGGTGAGGAAGACGATGGCGGCCAGATCGACGGCGCCCATGATGAGCAGGTTCATGCGGAATTCTCCTGAAGTCTGAGGGGATGGCTTCAGTCTTCCCGGCGCCGCTGTGGCGAGACTATGAGGGGACTTTGACGCGCTTTTGAGTCTGTCCTCAGGTAGGAACCAGGAAGGGGCAACGCGCCTACGTGCGGGTAGCAATCTGTAGGGTGGGTCCATGATCGAGTTGTCCGCCGCCGAGGCCCGCCGCGCCGTCGTCAACGCCCACTTCGCCCCCGCGGCCGCCGACGCGCTCGACGTGCTGCGCAACGAGCGTCTCCTCCAGCTCGACGGGATCAGCCGCGTCGACAAGGCCCACCGCCTCGCGGCCTCGGCCCGCCTGCCGGCGCGGCGCCCGGCGGCGGCGTACGACGAGGCCTTGTGGAACGCGGACGAGGCCGTGTCCTTCGAGACCTTCACCGACGTGGCGTGCCTCTTCCCCATCGAGGACTGGCCGCTCTTCGATCTCTCCCGGCAGTGGTTCCGCGACCACTTCGCCGCGAAGGGCTCGACGCCTCCGCCCGAGCTCAAGCACGACATCCTGCGCATCGTCGCGGGGACCGAGGGCGGGGCGACGATCGGCGACATCGAGGACGGCGGGCCGCGCGGGGGCAGCTGGGGGTGGAGCGAGCGGCAGAAAGCGGCCGAGTTCATGCTCTGGTGCGGGGAACTGGTCTGCACGCGGCGCACGGGGATCAAGCGGCTCTTCGACCTGCCGGAATCCCGCGTGCCCACCCACCTGTTCGAGGCGCGGCCCCACCGGGAGGAGGTCCTGACCGGGCTCGTGGCCTCGGCGCTGCGCGCGCTCGGCGTCGCCACGGTTCCCGACCTGCGCCGCCACTACCGCCTCAGCGCCGAGGACGTGCACACGGGGCTGGAAGGCGCGGGCGCCGTCGTCGTGCGCGTGCAGGGCTGGGGTGAGGACGCGTACGCGCTCGGCGAGCCCGCCATCGCGCCGATCGCGACGACCGAGACGCGCGGCAGCCGGCTGATCGGGCCGTTCGACAACCTGCTGCGCAACCGCAAACGCGCGGCGCGGATCTTCGGCTACGAGTACCTGTTCGAAGCGTACGTCCCGAAAACCAAGCGGCAGTACGGGGCGTACGTCATGTCGGTGCTGCACGGCGACCGGTTCGTGGGCCGCGCTGACGCCCAGCGCACGGGTCGCGACGTGAACCTGTGGCGCGTCTTCGGCGAGGACGGGGTGCCCGCGCGCAGCGTGCGAGCTGCGGCGCGGAGGGGCGGTACGCACCTGGCCCGGCAACTGGGAGGCGAACTGAGGATGGAGACGGAATGAGCGCATTGGATTGGCGGCGGCTCGTCGCCGTGCTCGCGAGCCAGGACCAGCGCACGGTGTTCGCGCACCTTCTGCTGGGGCAGGACCCCGGGCCGGCGCTGGCCGAGATGAAACCCAAGACGCGGGGCAAGGTGCGGGCCGCGCTGCTCGCCTCCGGGGTGGTGGAGGACGACGACGGAGCGCTCACCGTGCGCGACGGGGCGTTCAAGGAGATGCTGGCCGCATCGGCTCCGGCGCGCCGGGAGGGAATCGAGCGCTTCCGCAACGGGCGGCGAATCGTGCAGTTCCCGGCGAGTCCGGCGGAGCGCCGCGAATTGCTGGAGTGGGTTGCCTCGGAGGCGCTGGAGCCCGGCGAGCAGCTGGACGAGCGCGGCGTCAACGAGCGCCTCGGCGAATTCCACCCGGACACCGCACTCGTGCGCCGCTACCTCGTCGACCACGATCTGCTGCGGCGCAGCCCGGACGGTTCGGTCTACGTCCGTGACGCAGCGAACTGACGGGGAGCCGGCGCGGCGCTAGGGTGAGAGCATGGCGAAAAGACTGGTGATGATGCGGCACGGGCAGACCGACTGGAATGCGGAGGGCCGGCTGCAGGGCCAGGTGGACATCCCGCTCAACGAGACCGGACGCCAGCAGGTGCGCGACGCCATCGCCGAGATCCATGCGCTGGGGCTGGAGGCCGGCGGCTGGGACATGGTCGTCTCCTCCCCGCTGGGCCGCGCCGTCGAGACCGCACGCATCGTCGCGGACGGGCTCGCGCTGCCGATCGGCGAGACCGAGGCCGGGCTCCTCGAGCGGTCCTTCGGCACCGCCGAGGGAGTCGAGGCGTGGGGCCTGAGCGACGAGGAGAAGAGCGAACTCTTCGCCGTGGCCGAACCCGAGGACGCCGTCGCCGCCCGCGGCATCGACGCGCTGCGCCGCATCGCGCAGCTGTACCCGGGGCTGAACGTGCTGATCGTCGCGCACGGGACGCTCATACGGCTGACCGCGGACGCGCTGACCGGCGCCGAGTGCCCGCGGCTGGACAACTGCGAGACGATCGAGATCGAAACGGACCTCATCGCCGAACCCGCGCTGTAGGGAGGGGAAACCATGCCCCCGAGAGTCGCCAGCGGAAGCGCGACCGCCGCTTTGGGACTGCTGGTTGCGACAGCGTTCGCCGGGTGCACCGGCGGGGCCGCGCCGAAACCCTCGGACGAGCCCGCGCCCAGCTCCACGCCCGCCGCTGCGCCCGTCTCCGACAAGACCTTTGACGCCGCCATGGAGGCGTTCGGGTACGCACGGCTCGACGACGGGTGGACCCGCGGGTCATATGATGCCGCGGTCATGGGCGGAAGCGGTGTCGTGTGGGCCGGGGCGGGACACGGTTCGATCCGTGCGGATCAGCATGGACCGACTCTGGCCGCGGGCGACTACTACCTCGAGGTCCAGTGCTACGGCGTCGAGTTCCCCGGCCGTGGTGCCTCCATCTTGTGGGACGTGACCGTTGGCGACGCACCCGCGGTGGACGAAACCAGCAGCGTGAGCTGCCCCGAGGGTGAGGTGACCACCTCGCTGGCGCCGATCGAGTTGGCGAAGCCGCGGGACGGCCTCCGCATCGAGATCGCCCCGCTGGACGGCGTCACCGCCGTCGTCGACTACGCCCTCTACCAAGGTGAGATGCCGCCGCAGGAGTGACGGCGATCAGGAGCCGTTCTGGCGCGAGGCCTTGCGCTGGTGACGCTTCTGCGCCTTGAGGGCGATGATGCGGCCGGCACCGGCCAGGGCCACGATGACGCCACCGGCGACGGCTGCTGCGAGCACTGTCAGGCCCACGTTCACAGTGCCCTCCCACGCGAAGTAGCGCAGCGTGGTGGTCTCCTGGTTCTGCGCGATGAAGATGATCAGCAGGATCAGGACGATCAGGGAAAAGATCGTCGTCGTCCAGATGGCGCCCGAGCGCGTGGTCGTCATTTTGTCCTGATACGCGTCCGCTGCGGGTTTCTCCCGCTTCGTCGGCGCGAGCTCGACGTCCGGGGTCACCGGGCCCGGGGTCGTGTTGTCCGCGGGCACCATGTCAGGCGTCGTTTCCAGCGGCGCGTCGACGCCTTCGGCGGCCTGCTGTCGATCGGGCTTGGAATCCTTCGTGGCCATCGTTTCCTCCCTTGACGTCTTCGCGTATCCGGGTCCACCGGGGAGCCGTTAATACATGAAACTACACGTCAACTTGCCTTAGGGCTATGCGCGGCACAGTCTGTCACCCTAGTGTTGTGAAAAAGTTCTCCGTCGGACCTCACGCCGGGGCCCCGGTGGTCGTCTACAAGGTGTGAGGAACGTGAAACGGACACCCCCGCGCGAGCCGCTGCCGCCCTTCGAGCACGTCGTCGAGCAGCACGGCGTCGCGGTGCTGCGGCTGTGTCGGGCGCTGGTCGGCAGCCACGATGCGGACGACGTCTGGCAGGAGACCTTCCTCGCCGCACTGCGCGCCTACGCCGTGATGGAGCCACCCGCGAACTTCGAAGCCTGGCTCGTGCGCATCGCCCGGAACAAGGCGGTCGACCATCTGCGCGCCGCTGGCCGCCGCCCGGTCCCCGTGGCAATCCTCGAGTACGACGACGGTGAGTTGCCTGGCGCGCAAGGCAGCGGCGCGGAGGAGGACGTCTGGGATGAAGTGGCCCGCCTGCCGGAGAAACAGCGCAAGGTCATCGCCTACCGCTACCTCGGCGGGCTGTCCTACGCCCAGATCGCGGAGGTCCTCGGCGGGAGCGCCGCCGCGGCCCGGCGCGCCTCCGCTGACGGCATGGCGAACCTCAGGAAGTCCGAACTGACCGCCGGAAGGACCACGGCATGACATCCATCGTCGAAGACGCCCTGCGCGTCACCATGTTGAAGGCGCGGCTGGCCATGACCGCCGCGGACAGCGGCGACCTCGACATCGCGTACCGCGTGATCGACTCACCTGTCGGTCCGCTCCTGCTCGCGGCCACCGAGTCCGGCCTCGTCCGCATCGCGTTCGCCTGCGAGGGCCACGACGCCGTGCTCGAAGCCCTCGGGCGACGGATCAGCCCCCGCATCCTGAACGCCCCGGAGCGGCTGGATCCGGCCGCCGAGCAACTCGATGCCTACTTCGCCGGCCGCCGCCGCTCCTTCGACCTGCCAGTGGATTTCTCGCTCTCCACCGAGTTCCGACGTCGAGTCCAGGAGCAACTGCCCCATATCGCCTACGGGCGCACCGCGACCTACAAGGAACTCGCCGGCCTTGTGGGCAACCCGGCGGCGGTGCGCGCGGTCGGGACGGCATGCGCCACCAACCCCCTGCCCGTCGTCGTCCCGTGCCACCGCGTGCTGCGCACGGACGGGGGGCTCGGCGGCTACCTCGGCGGGCTCGAGGCCAAGACGGCATTGCTCACGCTCGAGGGCGCCCTCGACGAGGAGGGCCGCCGTGCCTGAGACGCCTGCGCTCTTCGACGCGGACTTCGGCGGCGACGGACCGCGGGAGATCGTGCCCGGCGCCGTGCACGTGCCCGGCTGGCTCGACCTCCCTGCCCAGCGTTGGGTCGCCGAGCAGTTCCGCAGTTGGTCCGCGGGCCCCGTTCCGCCGCGCGGAGCGATGGTTCGCGGGCACGAGATGTCCGTCAGGACGGTGTGCCTCGGTTGGCACTGGCAGCCGTACCGCTACACGCGCGAGGCCACCGACGTGAACGGCCACCGCGTGCTCGACATGCCGGACTGGATGGTGCGCATGGGCCGGCGGGCGCTCGCCGACGTCGCTTGGTCGACCCCGTGGGAGGCGGGCCGGGACGTCGCCGACTACACGCCCGACACAGCACTCGCGAACTTCTACGACGAGAACGCACGGATGGGTATGCACCAGGACAAAGACGAGAAGTCTCTCGCGCCCGTCGTCTCGGTCTCCGTCGGCGAGGCCTGCACGTTCCGCTTCGGCAATACCGGGAACCGGAACCGGCCCTATCAGGACCTGACGCTCGCCTCCGGCGACCTGTTTGTCTTCGGAGGGCCGGCGCGCCTGGCCTACCACGGGGTGACACGGATCCTCCCCGATACCGCCCCCGCCGGCTGCGGCGTGGCTGACGGGCGCATCAACATCACCCTGCGGGAAACGGGGCTGGACGGCTGAGTCGACCGTGTGCGGCGGCGATGGACAGGGGCAATGTCCCGTGGAAGTCTGGTTGAGAGACCGTGCGGGCGAACGGGCCGGCGGAGGAGGCGAGGGGGAGCGCATGTCGGAGCAGGGCTACCGGACCTTGTCCGCCATCTGCCTCGCCGCGGTCATGGCCAGCATCGCGATGCGCCCCAGCATCGGGTGGGGTGGAATGCTCGTCGGCGTCGGCGTGGGAATTGGTGTGGGACTCGCGGTGAGGCCGCGGGATATGCGGCAACGCAGGGCGTACCTCCGCCCGGGCGGGGGTATCGGACGGTGGGGGTTGTTCCTGCCCGCCTGCGGCAGTCTCGGCACGCTCGTCGGCGAATTCACGGAGGCAAACACCAACTTCGCCGTCTCGATCCTCCTGTTCGTCGGGATCATGCTTGCGGCCGAGCGCTATTTCATGGCCATCGACGAATCGGTGCGGCGGGCCGAGTGAGGCGCGCCGTGCGGTAGCGTTGACCCGTTCTCTTTCGAAGGGTAGTAATGACTCCGGGCGCCTATCGATATGTCTCCAGCGCCGCCTACGCGGTGGCGATGGCGAGCATCGCACTGACCCCTTCCGTGGGTGTTGTCGTCACGGGCTTCGTCGCGGGGTTGGCCCTTGTGGTGGTCGTCGCGATCCCGCTGGCGAGCCGGGAAATCCGCGATGGCTATGCCAGCCCCGCACTCCACGCGGGCGACGGGCTCCTGCTGCCGTTCGCCGTGGCCATCGCCGCCGCTTTCATCGCCCGCAGCGATCCAGGGATCTGGAACCTCGGGCTCGGGGCGTTGACGCTCGTCGTCTCCTGGTTCATGGGGTTGAGCTTCTGGCGTCAGGCGCTCGAACGCGCCGACAAGGCGCGCCGAGGCGAAACCGAGGCTGACGGCGACGCGTAGTCGCCCCTCGAGTTAAAGGTCTAGGAGGTCTTCGATCGGCTCCAGCAACGAGCCGGACGGATCCGGGCTGGGGCTGACCGAGGACTCGACGACCGGGACGTCCGCGGCAGATTCCTCGGATTCGACCGGGGGAGCCGTCGTCTCACTTGCCGGCGAGGGGGACGGTTTGCTGGTCGGTGCGGGTGCGGATGCGGTGGAAGACGACGCCGCGGGTTTCGGGCTCGGGGACGGAGAGGTGGACGCCGCCGGCTTCGCGGCCTCCACTTTCTCGGTGGGCGTCGGCTCCGGAGCCGGCTTGGTCGGCGTCGGCGATTCCGAGGCCGCTGGCGACTCCGACTCGGCCGGAGGCGCGGATGGCTTCGGGGTGGGCGACCCGGACGGCTTGGGTTTCGGCGACGAGGACTCCGGAGGCGTCGGGGAAGGCGACTCGGACGGTTTCGGTTTTGGTTTCGGCTTGGGCGCCGGGCTCTCGGAGGGCGTCGGGGAAGCGCTGGGCGACGGCGTCGCGCTCGGCTTCTTGCTCGGTGACGGCGAGGTCGCGGGCTTCGGGGTCGTGGAACCGGCGGGGAGCAGCGGCTCGTGGCTGGCGGAATCGCGCGGTGGATTGATGGAATTGCGTAGCCGCTCGCGCTCCTCCGGGGACAACGGGATCGGCTGCCCGGGGACACGCGGTACGTAGTACGCGGGGTCGGTCCACTTGCCGTTCCGGTACACCTCGAAGTGAACGTGGCAGCCCGTCGAGTTGCCCGTGGTGCCGGCCAGCGCAATGAGGTCGCCCTGTCTTACTTTGTCGCCGACCTTTGCGACGAGTCGGGAGTTGTGACTGTAGGCCGTCTCGGTGCCGCTGCCGTGATCGATGCGCACGCGATATCCGGAGTGGCCTGCCCACGCCGACTGGGTGACCGTTCCGGCTTCCGACGCTCGGACGGGGGTGCCGCACGGGACCGCGTAGTCCTGTCCGATGTGGATATGCGACCCGGGACCGGTGGGATTCTGCCGCCATCCGAAGCGGCTCGTCAGCCGGAAATTCGCCACCGGGTGTGCCAGTTTGAGCTCGCCGGGCAGGCCGGCCTCGGCACCTTCCCACTCGACGGCCGAGACGGTTGTCTTAATCGACTCGCCGTCGGCCGCGCTGCCGTCGGCCAGGATCTCCGGGCGTTCGACCACGATCTTTCCGTCGGAGCCGACCACCACCGGTGAAACAGTGAAAGGTTCGGGGTTGCGCGGGACGTCCACGGCGGCTATGCCGGCTTCGCGCGCGGGTTCAAAGGAGAGGCCGATGGCTGATGGACCGGAGAGTACCGCCAGCGACATGCCGAGGACCGCGATGGTGGAAACACTTCGTGCGGTGACGGCGGGAGGGAGAACATGTTTCGGCACATCTCTGAGTCGTCTGTGATCCGACTGCGACGAGTCCGTCATTGTTATCCCTGCCCAACGCTGGTGCCTGAAAATAACGATCCGCGGCCAACGCTAGTCACGTTTCGGACACATAGCCATAGTTTCTCAGAAAACTCTGAGCAAAAGACGCGGATGTGTCACAGTGGCGGTTCGACGGTGCGTCGAAACCGGGCCGGCCGGAACAAGCGGGCCCGCTGGGATCAGGCGCCGATGAGCAGGGATTCGCCGACGTCGGCCCGCCGGTAGAAGACCTCCCGACCAGTGCGCAGCGACGCCGTCAGACCTCCTGCGGACATGACTTTCAGGTGGGTGTTGACGGTCGCGGGGGCGAGGTCGAGCGCGCAGGCGAGCTGCGTCGTCGTCATCGGCACGTCCAGCTGCGCGAGGATCTGCGCGCGAGTGCGGCCGAGCAGCTTGGCCAGCGGGGCGGTCGGCGTCGGCGAAGCCGTCTCCCACAGCCGCCCCACGCCGCGGGGCGCGTAGGTCAGCGTCGGGACGAACGGGGCGACGTTCAGGACCAGCGTCTCCGGCCAGATGAAGGCGTTGGGGACGAGGATCAGCCCGCTGCCCGGCGCAGGGTGGCCGGTGGCGTCGCAGTCGCGCATGATCTCCAGGCCGTCGGTGGTGGGGACCACACTGGGGTGCAGCGATTTGAAGACCTCGTGAATGCCGTGGCGGGAAAGCTGTGAGAGGCGCCAGTCGATGTCGGCCAGCTGCAGCGAGCGCAGGCGCGGCCACCAGGGCTCGATCGCCAGCTCCCAGTACCAGTCGAGCGCCGCGACGATGTTCGCGATGCCGGCGGGTAGGTCCCGGAGCAGCAGGTCCACGGTCTCGACGACGCGCGGCACCGGGTCGAAACGGCGAACGTACTCGAGATTATCCCGCCAGATCTCCGGCTCGACGGCGGCCACATCCGCCAGCGCGTCCGCGAAGGTGCCGTGCCGGACCGGCGTGGGCGTGAGCGCGTCCGCCATGTAGCCGCGGGGGCGGACCACCGTGCTGAGGATGTCCAGGTAGCTCGCCTTGTCCGGTTCCGGGGAGCCTGCCAGCGCCGTGCGCGTCGCGTCGACCCAAGGCCGGTGGATTGTCGGCTGGCGATGCAGGGCGCGGATGCTCGCGGCGGTCTCCCAGAGGGGAGAGGACTCGAAGCGGACACGCGTCAGGTCCTCGGTCGTCAGTCGGATGTGCATGGGATCAGCGTAGGCTGCGGCCCGCGGAGAGGCGAGGATTCGGGCTGGGCCGAATCGTGGCAGTCCTGCGCTGGGGCGCGGACGCTGGGTGCATGACAACGGACAATGCCTTCACCCCTACATCCACCCCATCCGCACCCGTGCACTCGGCCCGAGTGCCGCGACCGGTGAGCCCGACCCGGCAGCGCCGCGAATCCAAGATGCTGAACGTGCTGCGCGCCGTCGGGCGATACCTCCGAGTGAACTGGATCCGAGCCGCCGCGCAGGAATCCGAGTATTTGCGGCTGCGCGAAGAGAATCTGCGCAAGTACTGGGAAGCCTCGGGCGGGCGGATGTGAAGGGGGTGCCTTCAGGGCGAGGGCGATCACGCCGGGGTGTCGGCGTCGCTACCCTCGTCGCCCCGACGGGCCGCGCGGCGGCGGCGCACCCGGTCGAGTGCGGCCATTGTCGGTGTGGCTGTCACCCCGTGGAGCAGGACCGAGCCGAGGACGACGAGCGAGACGATCGCCCACAGGTGGTCCGCGCCCGCGAACTCGCCGTTCTCCAGGGCATAGGCCACATAGAACAGGGATCCGACGCCGCGCACGCCGAAGAACGAGATGACGGCGCGCTCGCGGGCACCGGTCTTGCCGGGTGTGAGGCCGATCCATCCGGCCAGCGGCCGGACCACCAGGAGCACCACGGCGGCGAACACGTAGTCGGCTAGCGTGAGCGTCTCGAGGATCCCGCGGGCCACCGCGCCGCCGAGGAGTACCAGGACGACGACGGTCAGCAGTCGCTCGATCTGCTCGACGAAGGTGTGGAGGATGGAGTGGGCACCGTGGGACTGCTCGCCGGCACGGATCGTGCACGCGCACACGAAGACGGCGATGAAGCCATACCCCTCGGCGACCTCGGCGGCCCCGTAGGCGAGAAAGGTGGCGCCCAAAGCGATGAAGCCGTCGGCGCGATCGGTCAGGCCGATCCGCTGCGACGCGGCCGAGAAGAACAGGCGACGCAGCAGCCAGCCCGCGCCGAGACCGACGATCACGCCGACGGAGAGACGCCACAGCACGTCGACCAGCAGCCACTCGCCGAGCCATCCGCCCGGCGCGAGTCCAACCAGGCTGATGGCGATCGCAGCGTAAGTGAACGGGAAGGCGAGTCCGTCGTTGAGCCCCGCCTCCGACGTCACGGCGAAGCGGGCCTCGTCGTCGCCGTGCTCGTCCTTCGCGAGTGGTTCGCTCACCTGCACCTCGCCGGCGAGGACTGGGTCGGTAGGGGCGAGCGCCGCCGCCAGCAGCGCCGCCCCGGCGGCGCCGACTCCGAGTCCCCACCATCCGAGGAACGCCACGGCGACGATGGAGAGCGGCATCGTGATGGACAGCAGGCGCCACGTCGTCGCCCACGTGCGCCACCGGAACCGACGATTGATCGCGAGTCCCGCGCCCATCAGCGACACGATGACGCACAGCTCGGTGAGGTGGACGGTCAACTCTGGATGTTGGAGTGGATCAGGGTCCGGCAGATCGCGGAAAAGCGCGAACGCGCCGACGCCGGCTGCGACGAAGACGATCGGCATCGAGACCGGGGCCTTCCGGAGCAGGCTCGGCAGGAGTGCGGCGACGAGGGTCGCGACACTGGCTGCGAGGTACAGCAGCCCGACGGGGTCGAGTGACATCGTGATCCTTCCGGGAGCGGCAGTTCTCCTCCGAAGATACCGGGCGGGCGGATGTGCAGGGCAGGGCGGAACCCGGGGGTGGGGTGTTGACGTGACACCACCGTGGTGTCATCATGGTGCTGTGGATATTTCAAGACATGTAGAAGAACTTCAGGATCAGCTGGTCGAGAGCACCGGGCTGGCCGGCGGGCAGGCGGCGGAGATCGCCCGTCAGCTGAGCCGTTCACTCGATGCCTCACTGCGGATGGTCATGCTGGAGGTGCTCTCCGAGGCCGCCGGCGAGATCACCGCCGAACTCGCTCCGGGCTCCGTTGATGTCCGCCTGCGCGGCCGGGAGCCGGAGTTCATTGTGACACCACCGACACCACTCGAGGCGGAAGCGCGAGTCACGGGGGCCGCACCGGCTTCCCCGGCGGACTACGCGGTGGACGGCCGTGCAACGCGCACGACCCTCCGACTGCCCGAGAACCTCAAAACGAAAGCGGAGGCGGCTGCCGCCCGCGAAGGAATGTCCGTCAACACGTGGCTCGTCCGCGCGGTAGCGACCGCGCTCGCCGAACAGGCGACCCCCACCCCGATGCCGCCCGAAAACAGCGGCACGCGATTCACCGGCTGGGTCCGGTAAGGAGATCTCATGCACTACACCTACGAGGCCCCCGGGGCCGTCGACGCCGTTGTCAATCTCGCGATGGGGGAGCTGGTCGTCACTGCGGACGACGTCGAAACCATCACCGTGGACGTCACGCCGACCAAGGCGGACCGCCCGGCCGACGTCCGGGCCGCCGAGAACACGGAGGTCGACTTCGCCGCCGGGCGCCTGACGGTCACCCAGAAGCGCGAGAGCCTCATCAGCACCTGGGTCAACAAGGGCTGGTCGATCGACGTGCACGTGCGGGTGCCGAAGCGGTCGCGGATCCAGGCCAAGTCCGCCTACGGGAACATCCGCGTCGTCGGGATGATCGGGCCCTCCTCGCTGACCGCCTCCTATGGGGACATCACGGCCGGCGACGTCGCCGAGCTGAGCGCGAAGACCGCCTACGGCGACGTGGTCGTCGATCGAGTCAGCGGTACCACCCGCTTGACGGGCACCACCGTCCGCGTCGGCGAGGTGTACGGGGAGGCGACAGTCAAGTCCACGCAGGGCGACCTCTCGACGGGCCTCGTCATGGGCCGGCTCGAGGCGATCAGCGCGCAGGGCCGGATCGACGTCCGCACCCTCATGGGCGAACTCGATGCCCGTTCCGCGCACGGCAAGATCCGTGTCGATGAGGCCGTGAGCGGGACCGCGACGTTGAACGTCAACTACGGCGACATCCAGATCGGCATCCGCGAAGGAAGCCTGACATGGCTAGACCTCGACTCCAAGCAGGGGGCCGTCCGCAACGAACTCGACGCCTTGCCCGACGCGCCGGCCGACGACGACGGCGACCGGCTCAAGATCACCGCGCGTGCCGGATACGGAAGCGTCCGCGTTTTCCGCGCGGCCGCCGCCTAGAGGAGGGGCCATGGCCACCACCACCGCCGTCGCCGCCGATCTCGCTTTCGAGGTCCGCGGATTGCGCAAGAGCTACGGGAAGACCGCGGTTCTCGAGGGTGTGGACCTGCGCATTCCCCGCGGATCCGTCTTCGCTCTGCTCGGCCCCAACGGGGCGGGCAAAACCACCACCGTTCAGATCCTCTCGACGCTCATCTCCGCCGACGGCGGCAGCGCCAGAGTGGGCGGCTTCTCGGTCGCCGACGAACCGGAACGGGTCCGCGGTGTCATCGGTGTCACGGGCCAGTTCTCGGCCGTCGACGACCTGCTCAGCGGCGCCGAGAACCTCCGGCTCATGGCCCGCCTCCGGCACATCCCGCGGGGCGACGAAGCGGCCCTGATCGCCGATCTCCTGCGCGAGTTCGACCTGGCAGAAGCAGCCGACCGGCCGGCGTCCACCTACTCGGGCGGCATGCGCCGGCGGCTCGACCTCGCGATGACGCTCGTCGGGGATCCGCAGATCATCTTTCTGGACGAGCCGACCACGGGCCTGGACCCGCGCAGCCGTAACAGGATGTGGGATGTGGTGCGCGAGCTCGTGGCGCGCGGGGTCACTATCCTGCTCACGACCCAGTACTTGGAAGAGGCCGACCAGCTGGCGGATCGGATCGCCGTCCTCGACGGCGGCCGGATCGTCGCGGAGGGAACGCCTTCCGAGCTCAAACGCCGGGTCGGCGACGAACAGCTGCGGCTGCGCTTCGACACCGCGTCCGAGGCGAGCCGCGCGCGCGATGCGCTCGCCGCCGTCGTTCCCGGGAATCTTCCCGCGCCGGACGCCGAACACACACTGCACGTGCCCGTCGCCGCGGGCGCCGGCGCGATCCGCAACGTCCTCAACACGCTGGCCGCAGCCGGCCTCGACCCCGTCGAAGTGTCGACGGCGGCCCCCGACCTCGACGACGTGTTCCTCGCCCTGACGGGCTCGGCCGCCGTCACGACCCAGGAGCAGTCATGATCACGACGACGCCGGCCCGCGCGGCCGCTGCCCGTCACGGCGCCGCGCGCCGGGCGCTTTCTGACACCGGTACCCTGCTGAACCGGGGCTTGAAGCGGCTCGCCCGCTACCCTTCCATGCTGATCATGATGGTCGGACTGCCCGTCCTCTTCCTGCTCATGTTCGTCTACGTGTTCGGCGGCATGCTCGGCGCGCAGCTGGGTGGTACGGGCGGGACCGCCGCCTATCTCCAGTACGTGGTGCCGGGGATCGTGCTCATGGCCGTCGGTTCGGGCGGAGCCGGCACGGCGATCTACATCGCGATGGACATGCGGCAGGGCATCGCCGCCCGGCTGGCCACGATGGACGTCTCCCGCGCGGCGATCCTCACCGCGCACGCGCTCGTCAGTGTGGTGCAGGCGCTCCTGGCCACCATCGCAGTCGGCGTGGTGGCGGTGCTCCTCGGGTTCCGGCCGACCGGCGGGGTGACCGGGGTGCTGGGCGCGCTCGCCGTCGTCGCGGGTATCGCGTTCGCCATCACGTGGCTGTGCCTGGCCCTCGGAATCATCTCCGACACCGTCGAGACCGCGAGCAACCTGCCCATGCCGCTGTCCTTCCTGCCGTTCCTCAGCAGCGGGTTCGTTCCGACGGACACCATGCCCGGATGGTTGCGCGTGGTGGCCGAGTACCAGCCGTTCACCCCCTTCATCGAGACCGTGCGCGGGCTGCTCATGGGCACGGGGACCGGCGACTACGGTCTCCAGAGCCTGATCTGGGTGCTGGTCGTGACGGGCATCGGCATGGTGTGGTCGCTTTCGAAGTACTCGGCGAGCCAGAGCCGGTAGCTGGCACGGCTCGACAACAGCGGGGCGTTGGCCATCCCGGAGCGCGGGAGGCAGAATCGACCCATGGGAGCAGAACACGTGGTGAATCGCAGGGTGCAGGCTGAAGCGGGTGCCGCGGCACCGCCGTCGTACCCGGAACCGGAACCCGCACCGGACGCCGGCCGATTCGCCGCGAGGTTGCTGTGGATCTTCGCCGCAGGTTCCGCCGCTGGCGTCGTACTCAACTGGGCAGCGCTCGGCCCCGGGCTGGACCTGTCGATGGCGGCTTCCCTCGGGAGTTTCGTCCTGCCACTCGTGCTCGCCGAAGCCGTCTTCCTCTGCGCGCGGCGGGTGCCCGCGTACCGAGGCGTCGCCCTCATCGGGTTCCTCCTCGCGGGTGCCTGCATGCTCCTGGCCGGGTGGTCGGTCTCGCCGGTGGCTTTCTACATCGCGGCCGCCCTGGTGCTGTGGGGAGTGAAGCTCAAGCGCACGCTCGTCGTGACCGGCGGCATGGTGGCGCTGGCCGCGTGGTCGACGCCGTGGCTGCTCTCCGGATGGATCCGCTGGCCTCGCTACGCGGACTACGTGGACAGCGGGTTCGAGGCCGGCATCGGCTACATCCAGCTGTTGCTGGGCGCCGGCGTCGCGGCCGCACTCGTGCTCGCGGTGCTCGCCGCGCTCCAGCGGCGCGCGGGCGAGCGCACGCAGGACTGACCGGATCGTTACGCGCGGGACGCTGGTCATCCAGGACCGCGGGAGGCAGAATCGGCCCATGGGAGCCGAACACATAGTGAATCGCAGGGCGCAGGCTGAAGCGGGTGCCGCGGCACCGCCGTCGTACCCGGCCCCGGAACCCTCGCAGGAGGCGGGCCGGTTCGCCGCGAGGTTGCTGTGGATCTTCGCCCTCGCTTACCTGCCCAATCTCTTCTGGCACGTGGCGGTGATGGCGATTCCGCCGTCGGAGCCGTTCGAGCCTTGGCCGCGCTGGCCGTCCTATGTCACGGTTGCGGCTCCGTTGGCAGCGGCCGTGGCCGCCTTGGTGCTTACTCGGTGGAGCCCTCGATCGCGCAGGACCGCGATCGCGCTCGTCGCCGTCGCCTTGGCCGGGGCCGGACTCTCGGTTCTGACGGGCCAGATCTCTCTGGTCCTCGTCGTCCAGCTCGTGGTCTGGGCGGTCGTGCTGCGGGAGCGGTCCGTCGTGCTGGGGGCGGGAATCGCGTTCGCCGCCCTGGCAATCCCGGCGATCGTGTTCGAGGCGTTCATGATGCTCGGCGGGGTTGCGTTCGGGCTCGGGACGCTGTCCTGGGTGTCCGCAGTGGCGCCACCGGTCGCGCTCGCGGTGCTCGCCGTGCTCCAGCGGCGCGTGAATCGAGAGCACGCTCGCGCGTAGCCCCGGCGAGGCGGCCATGTCTCCTCGTATGACGTCATCCGGCGTGGTTCTTCGTCTCGGCTTGTCATATGACGTCGTTCTATGGCCCAATAGTTTGGAACAAACCATCCAGAGCGGCCGAGAGATCTGGCTCGAAGACGCCGCAGCAACCCCCAACCGGTTTCCGGGGCGGGAAGGTGCTCACGCCAGAACCGATGGAGGCTTTAATGGGCGTTCCCGCCGATCCGAATCGTCATGCGTCGCAGCCGTCTGCCGGCCCGCCCGCGAACGACGATGAGCCGCGCCTGCTGCTCAAGCTCACGCCCGGCACGCCCCTCGGGGACCACTACGACACCCTCGCCGACCGTTTCCGCCCCGTCTTCGCGCGCATCGCCGAGGGCGCGGCTGAGCGCGACGCGCTGCGCCGGCTGCCGATCGAACAGGTCGGCTGGCTCAACGCCGAGCGCTTCGGCGCGCTGCGCCTGCCCGTCGAGGACGGCGGCTACGGCGCGTCCCTCATCGACTCGTTCCGGCTGCTCATCGAACTCGCCGAGGCCGACTCCCAGGTCGCCCATCTACTGCGCGCGCACATCGCGTTCGTGGAGCAGATCCTCGTGCACCCGGACGACGCCGTGCGCACCAAGTGGATCGAGCGGATCGCCGCCGGCCAGCTCGTCGGCAACGCCTACGCCGAGCGCGGCGGGAACCGCATGGGCACGTGGAACACCCAGCTGAACGTCACCCCGTACGGCGTGACCGTGACGGGCCAGAAGTACTACTGCACGGGCACGATCTTCGCCGACTGGACGGTGGTCGCGGCCGCGAACCCCTCGGCGCCCGGCCGCCACCTCGCCGTCGTCTCGACGCACCACTCGTCGGTATCGATGTACGACGACTGGGACGGGTTCGGCCAGCAGCTCACCGGCACCGGCTCCACTGTGTTCGACGAGGTCCCGGTGGACACGCTGTTCGGGCCCGCCGAGCAGCCGCACTTCCCGGAATCGTCCGTCTTCCAGCTCGTGCTCCTGTCCGTGCAGGCCGGCATCGCGCGGGCGATCCTCGCCGACGCTCGGGCCGCGGTCCAGGCGCGCACCCGCGCCTTCAACACCGGCACGGGAGTGGCCCTGCGCGACGAGCCGCAGGTGCTCCAGCTCATCGGCGAGATCTCCGCGAGCGCGTTCGCGGCGGAGTCCGTGGTGCTGGCGGCCGTCGGCGAGGTCGAGGGCCTGTTCGGCCAGGACGCGCTCACGCCCGAGGAGACGTACACGGCGTGCGAGCTCGTCGCGAACCGCGCGCAGTCCGCGGTCCAGCCGGTCGTGCTCGCCGCCGCCTCGAAGCTCTTCGACGGGCTCGGCGCTTCCAGCACGTCCACGGCGTCCAACTACGACCGGCACTGGCGCAACGCGCGCACGATCGCCACGCACAACCCGGCGATCTACCGGGCGCGCATCATCGGCGACTACGAGGTCAACGGGACGCCGCCGGCGACTCACGACTCGGCCGGCGAGGCGCCGTCGTCGTACGTGTATCCCGTCAACAACCCGATCTGACGTGCCGGAGAGCACCCCGGCGCGTCGACGTGATCAGAGCGCGACAGCGCGCAGCAGCAGCGCGTGCTCCGGGTTCAGCACCGGCAGCTGAAGGCCCACCTGCTCCAGCCAGGCGCCCGACGCCGTGAAGGCGTCGCCGTCGCGCAGCCACGCCGGCGGCCGGATCTGAGTGAAGGCGTGGGAGTGATCGGCATCCGCCGACGACGGCAGGAGCACCTCGACGCGGTAAGAGGCATCCGGGTCGAGACCCGGCAGTGGCACGGGCCCCGGCATCTCCGCGTACGACGACGCCACGGCCACCGCTGCGAAGAGCGCCTCGCGGCCGTCGCGGGAGACGACACCGTGCAGGCGCAGCGCCTCGTCGGGCAGGTCTGCGTTCACTCGTATCCCTGAGTGCAGCAGCGCGCGGTGCTCCTTGTAGAGCGCGATCGCGCGCGCGAGGGTCTCGCGTTCGGGTGCGCTCGCCTGGCGTACGTCCCACTCCATCCCGAAGTGGCCGAACAGTGCGGTGATCGCCCGGAACGAGATGTCGTGCACCCTGCCCGTGGTGTGCGAGCGGGTGGGGCCCACGTGCGACCCGACGAGTTCGGGCGGCAGGACCGCCTGGGTCCAGCGCTGGATGGTCTGCCGTTCCAGGGCGTCGTTGCAGTCCGATGCCCACACGCGGTCCGTGCGTTCGAGGATGCCGAGGTCCACGCGCGCACCGCCGGAGGAGCACGACTCGATCTCGACGCCCGGGTGCGCGGCCCGCAGCTCGTCGAGGAGCCGGTACGCGGCCAGGGTCTGCTCGTGCACCGACGGAGCCCCGGCGCTGCCGTGCTCACTCAGGTCCCGGTTCTGGTCCCACTTCAGGTAGGCGATGTTGTTCTCCGCCAGCAACGCGTCGAGCTGGTCGAAGACGTGCCTCCAAGCGCCAGGGTTGGTCAGGTCGAGGATGTGCTGGCTTCGCCACTCCAACGGCAGCCGGCCGCCCGTCGTGTGCGCGGCCGGGTCGGGCCCCACGATCCAGTCCGGGTGGTCGCGGGCCACGTCAGAGTCCAGGTTCACCATCTCCGGCTCGACCCATAGCCCGAACTCCATCCCGAGGGCGTTCACCCCTTCGATGAGCGGCGTCAGCCCCTCGGGCCACAGCTGCGAGTCCACGACCCAGTCGCCGAGCCCGGCGGTGTCGTCGCGGCGGCCGGCGAACCAGCCGTCGTCGAGCACGAACCGCTCCGCGCCGAGCTCCGCGCCGGATGCGGCGAGATCCAGCAGCTCGTCGATCCGGTGATCGAAGTACACGGCCTCCCACGTGTTCAGCACGACGGGCCGAACGCGTCCGGCAACTGTGCCCACGTGGTGCTCGCGCGCGCGGAACCACTCGTGGAAGCGGGCGCTCACGCCGTCGAGCCCGCGGTTCGAGTACGCGGCGAAGAACGCCGGCGTCGTGTAGCTTTGTCCGGATTCGAGGACGATCTCGCCCGATCCCAGCAGTTCGGACGCGCCCAGCAGGCGCCGCCCGTCGGGGAGCTGCTCGACGAACTGCTCGTGGTTGCCGCTCCACGCGAAGTGGCTCGCCCAGACCTCACCCGCGCGGTTCGCGAACCCTGGGGTGCCGACGGCCGTCAGCAGCGAGGAGTCGTGCCCCGTGCGCCCGTGCCGACCGGACCGCACCCAGGTGCCCTGGCGCAGCCGCGCCCGCTGCGGGTGGTTCTCGCGGCACCAGCGCCCGGTCAGGTCCAGCACCTCGTCGGCGCGTCGCGGGAGGGGTACGACGACGGCGAGCTCCTCGAGCTGGTACGGGTCGCCCGCGGTGTTGGTCAGGGTGTGGGCGACCTCGAGCAGCCCGCCCGGGTGCACGCGCAGGTGCGAGGAGAGCGTGAGCCCGAGGTCGCCGTCGTGCGCGGTGATGACGACGGCGTCCGCCGCCGCGTCGACGGATTCGACACGCAGTGCGGGGGAGAACCCGCGCCCGGGGCGTCCGCCCGCCAGAAACGAACCGCGCAGCCCCGGCCGGCCCTGCCAGCCCGACGACGCCTGCGGGATGATCCCGACGACGACCGGGACGTCCAGGGCCGAGTTCGGGATCGGGGGTGTCAAGAGGTCGGGGTCTGGTAGATCGGTTCCGAGGTCGGCGCCGAAGTGGGTGATCTCGGTTTCGCCGGCGGGGAAGGTCAGCAGCAGGCTCGTGCCGGCCGCGCGGAGGTGGACGGGGTCCATAGAGCGGTTCCCTTTCGCGGGAGACGGGCGGCGCGCCGGTGGGCCCGGCGCGCCGCGGAGGCGGGGTTCAGCGGGGTGTGCGGCCTATTCGAACAGGGCGTTGACCTGGTCGTTGGCGCCGGTCAATGAGCTGGCCGGCGCCTTGCCGGAGACGACGGCGTCCATCGCCGGCGCCATGATCCCGTCGATCTGGGAGGCGTGCGCGGTGATCGGGAAGAGGAACGTGCTGCCCTCCTCGACGTGGGTCGTGAAGGGGGAGACGTCCACACCCTGGGCGTCGTAGGCCGCGGCGGCCTTCTCGGCGGAGGCCGTGATGGCGGGGAAGACGACCGCAGCCTCGGCGACGACGTCCTGGCAGTCGGCGGAGCCGAGGTAGGCCACGAGCTGCGCCGCCTCCTCCGGGTGGTCGGTGCCCGCGTAGACGGAGTCGGCCAGGCCGTTGAACATCGAGGCGCGTTCGCCGGACGGGCCGGTCGGGGTCGGGGCGATGCCGACCTCGACGTCGTCGTACCCCGTGTACTGGCCGATCATCCACGAGCCGTTCGCGTTGAGCACGGACTTGCCGGCGGCGAAGGTGTCCGCCATGGAGGCGCCGACGGTGGTCTCGAGCTTGGGCATGAAGCCCTTGTCGGCGAGGGCGGCGAACCAGTCCATCGAGGCCTGGAAATCCGGGTCGTCGTAGTTGTAGTGGGTGCCCCACGGGTTCTCGTCGGTGTGGGCCCAGCCGGTGGTCCCGGTCAGGTAGCTCCACTCGGTCTGGCCCTGGCCGGATCCGGCGCCGTTGAGGCCCAGCCCGTAGACGGCGACGTTGTTCTTGTCGAAGCCGTCCTCGTCGCCGCGGATGCCGTTGGCGTCGACGCTCAGGTGGGCGATGGCCTCCTCATAGGTGCCGCCGTCGTCGGGGTTCCAGGTCAGGTCGGCGAGGTCGCCAGCGGTGTATCCGGCGTCGTCGAGCAGCTGCTCGTTGTAGAAGAGCGCGATCGTGTCCCAGTCCTTGGGCAGCCCGTAGCGCTGCCCGTCTTCGGCGATCCAGAGGTCGGCGAGGCCCTCGTTGTAGATAGAGGTGTCGACGGCGGCCGTGGCCGCGAGGTCGTCGAGGGCGAGCAGCTGGCCGTTCGCGACGAATTCGGGATAACGGGAGAGGTGGTTGGTGAAGACGTCGGGGGCGGTGTCGGCGACGAAGCCGTTCGTCACCGAGCTCCAGTAGTCGTCCCAGCCCATCTGCGTGACCTCGACGTCGATGCCGGTGTCGGCGGTGAAGTCGGAGACGCACTGCTGGTAGGCGGGCAGCTGGTTCGCGTCCCAGAGCCAGTAGTCGAGGGCGGCGTCGTCGCCGTCCCCGCCTCCGCCGCAGGCGGTCAGAGCGAGGGTCGCGACGCCGAGGGCGCCGAGGGCTGTTCTGCGCATCAGGATGTTCCTTTCGAAGGGGCGGGCAGGGGCCCGCCGGGTGCGGTGAGGTGAAGGTGCGGGGGCGTTACTTGACGCCGGAGAAACCGATCGAGTTGACGATCTTCTTGCCGAAGATCATGAAGAGCGTCAGGACGGGCAGGGCGGAGATCAGGGTCGCGGCCATCAGGCCGGACCAGTCGGGGGCACCCTGCGGGGACTGGGACTTGAACACGCCGAGGCCGACCGTCAGGACGCGCACGTCCGCCGAGTTGCCCACGAGCAGCGGCCAGAAGTACTCGTTCCACTGCTGGATGAAGGTCAGCAGGACCAGGGTGGCGATGGGGGCTGCCGCGTTCGGCAGGATGATCTGGAAGAAGATGCAGAAGTGCTTGGCGCCGTCGAGCATGGCCGCCTCCTCGACCTCCCGGGACATGTTCATGAAGAACTGGCGCAGGAAGAACACGGCGAACGGGGTCATGAAGATGAACGGCAGCACCATCCCCAGCATCGTGTTCAGCAGGCCCAGGTCCTTGATCAGCAGGAAGTTCGGCAGGGCCGTGAAGATCGGCGGCACCATCATCGTCGCGAGGAAGGCGCTGAAGACCACGTTGCGCCCCTTCCAGCGCAGGCGTGAGAAGGCGTAGGCCGCCATCGCGCTGAAGAACACGGCGCCGGCCGTGGTGATGGAGGCGAAGACGACCGAGTTGCGCAGGTAGACCCAGAAGTTGATGTCCGCGCCCGAACCGCCCTGGGCGATGGACTCCTGCGTCGACTGCAGGCCGAAGACACGCTCGAACGCGCCGAAATTGAAACCGACGGGCAGCAGGCTGGTGGCGTTGGCGGCCAGCGACGAGTTCATCGACAGCGAGGTCCGCAGGACCCAGTAGAACGGCAGGACCGAGACGGCGATGGCGATCAGCAGCAGGACCCACGGGACGACGTCGCGCCAGTTGATGCGTTTGGCCGGGCGGTCGTAGGAGCGGTGGGGGGAACGGGTGAGGGGCATGTTCGTGTCTCCTTAGCCCAGGTCCGACTCGTTGCCGCGCAGGAACTTCATCTGGACGAAGGCCACGAGGACGAGGATGAGGAAGAGGATGACGGCGAGGGCGGATCCGTAGCCGAACTGCGACTCGGTGAACGCCTTCTGGAAGATGTAGTACTGCATGACGCGGCTCGCGTTGACCGGGCCGCCCTGCGTGGTGACGGCGACCGTGTCGAATACCTGGAAGGAGCCGATGACGGTGACGACCAGGACGAGCACCAGGACCGGGCGCAGCAGGGGCAGGGTGATGCGGAAGAACGTCTGCACGGCGTTCGAACCGTCCAGGCTCGCCGCCTCGTAGAGCTGGCGGGGGATGACCTGCAGGCCCGCGAAGATCAGCAGGGCCGTATAGCCCATGTGGCGCCACGTGTTAATGAGCGCCTGGGTGGGGATCGCCCACTCCTCGGAACCGAAGAACGCGATCCGGCTGCCGCCGAAGGTCTCGATCAGGTGGTTGACGATGCCGATCTGGTAGTCGAGCAGCCAGAACCAGAGCAGTGCCGCGATCACGTTGGCCATGAGGTACGGCAGCAGCAGCATGCCGCGGATGAACGTCGACTTGGCGATGCGCTGCATCAGCAGTGCGATGCCGAGGGCGAGCAGGGTCTGCAGCACGATGTTGATCACCACGTACTGCCCCGTGACTGCGAGGGCGTTCCAAAAGAGGGGGTCGCGGGCGATGGCCTCGTAGTTCGCCGTGCCCACCCACGTCGGAGTGCCCAGGATGTTGTATTGCGTGAAGCTCAGGTAGACACCGCGGAGCATCGGCAGCAGGAAGAAGACGCCGAGGCCGAGTAGCGCAGGGGCGATGAACATGAGGGCGGCGGGCAGGTCGCCTTTCGTCGGGCTCCAGCCGGCGCGTGCCGGACGACGGCGCCGCACCGGATCGCGCGGCGGCGTGGGCGGCGGCGGAGAATCCGTGCCGGTGGTGGCGAAAGTACTCATCGTCGATCACTCCGAATGTGAGGTGGCTAACAGCTGACGATGAATCTACTGGAGTAAATCTTACTTGGCAAGGGCTACTTCCCTTTTAAATCGGCGAATCTGAGCGAACAAGTCTTTCACTATTGACCCGAGTAGATTTGCCGGGCAGGATGGCCGCATGACGTTTTCACTCGGAATAGTTGGAGCCGGCCAGTTCGCCGGCGTGTTCGCCAAGCTCTTCGCCGCGCACCCCGGAGTGGACCGCGTCTATGTCACGGACGTCGTCGCCGAGCGTGCCGATGCCCTCGCCGAGCGGCTCGACCTGGCGGGGGTGCACGCCGACTTCGAGCAGATGCTCGCCAGCGATGTCGACGCCGTCGCGCTGTTCACCCAGCGGTGGACCCATGGCCCGCTCGTCGTGCAGGCGCTGAACGCGGGCAAGCACGTGTACTCGGCGGTGCCCATGGCCGTGAGCCAGGCGGAGATCGCCGCGATCATCGAGGCCGTGCGTGCAACGGGCCTGACCTACATGATGGGGGAGACCAGCCAGTACAACCCGGCGACGGTCTACGCCCGCGGTCGCCATGCCAACGGGGACTTCGGGCGCATCATCTACGCCGAGGGCGACTACGTGCACGACATGGATCTGGGCTTCTACGACGCCTACAAGTACTCGGGCGGAGCGGACTGGAAGAAGACCGCGAGCTACCCGCCTATGCTGTATCCGACGCACTCGATCGGCGGCGTGCTCGGTGCGGTCGGCGGTCGGGCGACGAGCGTGAGCTGCATCGGCGTGCGGGACCAGCGGGGCGACGGCGTCTTCGACAAGGACATCAGCATGTTCGACAACGACTTCTCCAACGCCACGGCGCTCTTCGAGCTCGACGGCGGCGGCACCATGCGCATCAACGAGATGCGCCGCGTCGGCTACCCGTCGCACTTGCGCGAGTCCCGCTTCCGCTACTTCGGCACCGAGGCGAGCTTCGAGCAGCTCGCCGAGGTCAGCGTGTGGCAAGACAAGGAGAAAGTCACCGATGTCAGCTCAGTACTCGCCACCGCCGCGACGATGGGCGACGACGATGACGCGCTCGCCGACGTCGCCCCCGCCCTGCGCGACGCCTTCGCCTCCGGCATGGCCGAGGTGCATGACGCCTCCCGGCTGCCGCGCGAGTTTGTCGGCCTGCCGAATGGGCATGAGGGCAGCCACCACTTCCTCGTCGACGACTTCGTCACCGCCGTGAACACGGGGACGCTGCCGCCCGTCAACGCGTGGGTCGCCGCGCGCTACACGTTGCCCGGCATCATCGCGCACGAATCGGCGCTGCGCGGCGGCGAGCGCCTGCCCGTCCCGGATTTCGGGGATCCCGAGGCGCCGGTGGGTGCCGCGGACCGCCGCGGATAGGGCCATGAGTACGATGGCTGGTGTGAACTCCAGTCCAGCCGCAGCCCGCTCCGCCGTCACGCGCAAGGACGTCGCGCGTCTGGCCGGCGTCAGCACCGCCGTCGTGAGTTATGTCGTCAACGGCGGGCCGAAGCGCGTGGCGCCGGCGACCGAGGAGAAGGTGCGCCGGGCCGTCGAGGCCCTCGGCTACCAGCCCAACGCCGCCGCCCGCGCTCTGAAGCTCGGGTCCTCCGAAATGTTCGGGATGGTGGTCCCGGACGCGACCAACGCCTTCTTCGCGGCAATGGTGCGGGCCGTGGAGAACGCGGCGCTGGAGCGCGGGTTCGCTGTCCTCTTCGCCGATTCGGATGGCTCGCTGCGGACGGAGCGCCGGCTCGTGCAGAACCTCGTGAACCGGCGGGTCGACGGCGTGTTCCTGGCCAGCGTGCTCGCCGAGCCCGATCTGAGCGATCTCGAGCGGGCCGAGATGCCTGCGGTCCTGCTCAACCGCAGCGTCGAGAGTCCGGCGTTCAGCTCCGTGGGCGTGACCTTCGAGGAGGGGGCGCGGCGGGCGGTCGCGCATCTCATCGGCCACGGGCATCGCGATGTCGGCCTGATCATGGGCACCAATTCGGGTGCGGAGCTGGACCCCCGCGAGGCGGGCTGGCGGCGGGCGCTCGCGGAGGCGGGGCTGGAGGAGGGGATGGTCCTGCGTTCGGAGTTCACGCGCGAGGGCGGTTACCGCGCCGGGCGGCGGTTCCTCGCCGCCGCCGAGCGGCCCTCCGCGGTGTTCGTGAGCTCCGACCTGCAGGCGATCGGTTTCCTGCACGCGGTCCTCGAGGGCGGGCTGAAGGTTCCGGAGGACCTGGCGATCTTCGCCTTCGACGGTTCTCCGGAGTCCGCGTACAGCTGGCCGGCACTGAGCACGGTGGTTCAGCCGGTCGAGAAGATGGCGCGCGCCGCGGTCGACGCGCTGTTCGCTACGCGCGAGGGTCGACCCGTCGAGCACCGGGTTTTCGACGTCGAATTGCTCCCGCGCGCCTCCTGCGGCTGCTAGTCCCAGTCGATGACGCGGTCCGCGCGGTCCCTGGTCTGCTCGATGAGCCGGGCGTTGGCCTCGTCCGTGTCCGTGACCCAGGCCCGCGCCGCGTCGGGCGTCTTGCCGAACCGCTCGTGCCGGGCGATGAGCCGCTCGATTCTCTTCTGCGCCGGCAGGTCCACGAACCAGATCTCGTCGCAGAGGCCGCGCAGCCGGGGCCATGGGTCGGCGTCGGCGAGCAGGTAGTTTCCCTCCGTGATGATCAGGCGGGCAGCGGGCGGAACTTCGATGCCGGCGGCGATGGGTTCCTCCAGGTCGCGCTCGAACCGCGGCGCGAACACCGGCCGGTCCGCGTCGCGGGCCAGCCGCTCCAGCAGCGCGACGTAGCCGTCGGCGTCGAACGTGTCGATCGCGCCTTTGCGTCCCAGCGCGCCGTGGGCTCTCAGGACGCGGTCGCTCAGGTGGAAACCGTCCATCGGCACGACGGCGGCCGCCGGCCCGAGGCGTTCGGCCAGAAGCTCGGCGAACGTCGATTTGCCCGCGCCGGGTGCGCCGGCGATGCCCAGTATGGCGCGCCCTTCCGAGACGCGGAGTAGATCCTCGGCACGCCGCACTGCGGCGGCGATCGCGGCCGTAGGGGCCGGCTGGGACGCGGTGGAGGGCGGACGAACGCGCATGAGAGGCAGTCTATGCGTCGTCGTGAGGGCACTCCGGACAACTTACTGCTCATCTGAGACAATCACAGCGCTCAAATGTTATGCTCGATGGAAGCGAGGGTGTCGTGCATCACTTTGACGGTGACCGCGGGGCCTCGGAACGACTCTCGACACGAGGACGGGGAGCATGATCATGGGCCAAAACGAAGTGGGGCTGGATGGACCCGTCCGCCTGAACGCGGCGGACCTGAAGTCGCCAGCGGCGCACGGGCGGGGCGTCGAGACGCCTGGGTATGCGCTGGATCAGCGCCGGGTCGGCATCGTGCACTTCGGCGTCGGCGGCTTCCACCGCGCCCACCAGGCCCTTTACCTCGACCGGCTCATGCAGCAGGGCCGCGCGCTCGACTGGGCCATCTGCGGCGTCGGCCTCATGCCCTTCGACACCGCGATGCGCGACGCGCTCACCGCCCAGGACGGGCTCTACACACTCGTCGAGAAGGCCCCGGACGGCACGCGTACCGCGCGTGTCGTCGGATCCATTGCCGAGTACCTCTACGCGCCCGACTACCCCGAGGCGGTGCTCGCGCGCCTGGCCGATCCGGCGGTCCGTATCGTCTCCCTCACCGTGACCGAGGGTGGCTACAACTACAACGCGCGCACCGGGGAGTTCCTCGCCGACACCCCCGAGGTGGCCGCCGACCTCGCGGCGGGGGCAGGGCAGCCCCCGCGCACCACCTTCGGGTTCGTGATCGAGGCCCTCCGCCGCCGTCGTGCCGCGGGGACCGCGCCCTTCACGGTGATGAGCTGCGACAACATCCAGGGCAACGGGCATCTCGCGCAGAAGGTCTTCACCGCGTTCGCAGACCTGAAGGACCCGGAGCTGGGTACCTGGATCCGCGCGAACGTCGCGTTCCCGAACTCCATGGTCGACCGCATCACCCCGGTTACGACCGACGCCGACCGCGAGGCCGTCGCCGCCGACTACGGGATCGCGGACGCGTGGCCCGTCGTCTGCGAGGACTTCATCCAGTGGGTGCTCGAGGACGCCTTCCCGGCCGGACGCCCGCCGTTCGAGGAGGTGGGCGTGCAGGTGGTCGACGACGTCGAGCCGTACGAACTCATGAAGCTGCGCCTGCTCAACGCGACGCACCAGGCGATGGCCTACACCGGCTACCTCGCCGGATACCGCTACGCGCACGAGACTGCGCGCGACCCGCTCTTCGCCGAATTCTTCGCCGCCTACATGGACCGCGAGGCGACGCCGACCCTGCGCCCGGTCCCGGGCATCGACCTGGACGCCTACAAACGCCAGCTCATCGAGCGCTTCTCCAACGAGCAGGTCCGCGACACGCTCGCCCGCCTCTGCGCGGAGTCCAGCGACCGCATCCCCACCTGGCTCGTCCCGGTCATCGCACACAATCTGGACGACGACGGCGGTGCCGCCCCACGCGGTTCGGTCGCCCTGAGTGCGGCGATCGTCGCGTCGTGGGCGCGCTACGCGGAGGGTGTCGACGAGGCGGGTGAGTCGATCGAGATCGTCGACCGTCTGAAGGACCGCGTCACGGCGGCGGCCGCGCGCCAGGATGAGGACGAGCTCGCGTTTCTGCGCGACCCGGAGCTCTTCGGCGATCTGGTGGAGAACGAGGAGTTCACCGCCCACTATGTTGCCGCGCTGCGCAGCTTCAAGACCGTCGGTTCGCGCGCGACGCTGGAGGCGCTGAGCGCGTCCGGCTGGAGCGGCCTCGTCTGATCGAGGCTTTCCGGCTGTTCAGCAGCTGGCACAGGCCCGACGGAGCGTCCCGGAACAGCCCGGCGAGGCCTCCGGCGTGCGCGTGACCTACACGGACCGCTTGCGCATTACCCGCTGGTCGGTCGTCACCGGTGTGTACCTGTCGGTCCAGCCGCACGACGGCCGGTGCGCTTGAAGCCGGAGCCCTACGCGTTCTCGGTCGTGGCTGCGGCCGCTGGCGCCCGCGCGGGAAGAGCGGCCGGCGGGCGGCGCCGCAGAGCGCGCCGGGCCAGCCAGAACGCGCCGGCGAGTGCGATCGCGGACAATGGCAGGCTCGCGAGCGGGACGAGCGTCTGCCCGACCATCAGGCTGTGCCAACACGCGGCGACGAGCATCAGTGTGACGGCGACGGTCGCGACGAACCGCGACATCCGGAAGCGCCAGAGCAGGACGAAGGCCATAGCCCCGGAGACCAGAGGAACCGCGAGGGTCATGTAGACGAACATCGCCGTCGAGACCGCGGGCGGGCCGAACAGCGACGAACTCACCCAGAAGCCCCAGTCCAGGGGGACCGCCACGAGCAGGCCGAGGGCCCCGCCTGTGACGACGGCGCCGACTGCCGCCGCTCCTCGACGCAATTCGTCCGCTGCCATTCTCATCCCCCTGATTTGTCCGCGGAACCCTCCGTCCGCGCCATTGTTTCCACGGTATCGTGAAACAACCCACAGGGGCGACAACTCATGGTGAAGCGCGCGGCTATGCGTCGGCCAGACCCGCGTGCTCGGCGAGGGCCGCGGCCAGCTCCCCGTCCACGACGAGCTGCTGGACGAATCCGCTGCGCAGCGCGGCCAGGACCCCGGGCAGGTTGTCCGCGCCGTAGGCGACGGCGACCGTCGTCGCGGCCGTGCGCAGCTGGTCGATCGTGACCGAGATGACCCGGCCGTCGAGGCCCGCGTCCACGTGCCCCCCGTCTGCCGTCAGCAGGCGCCCGGAGACCTCCGCCACGGCTCCCGCCTCCGCGATCGCTGTCCGTTCCGGCCCCGTGAGGCGCTCCCAGACCGTCGATCGGCCGGCGGTCCACGTGCCGATCGCGACCATCGCGATATCCAGACGGTCCGCCCGCGCCTGCGCCTGCGAGATCTCCGGAAGCCGGCGCAGGCTGTCGGCGAGCTCGGCTGTCTCGACGATCAGCGGCGCCGGCAGTGGCCAGGTCCGCCCGTCCGTCGCTGCGCCGAGCCGGTGGATCAGCTGGCCCGAGCCGCCGTCGTCGCCGACGCGCAGGTCGCCGGCGAGCTGTACGACGTCGCACGTGGGCAGTCGTTCGAGGTGCGTGGACATGAGGCTGAGCGTGCGGGACCAGGAGACGCCGATCGTGTCTCCTTCGCGAGCCAGCGAGCCGAGCGTGTCGGCGGCCTGTTCGGCCACGGATTCGCGCGCCGTGAAGCCGGCGGCTCCCCGCGCGATATCGATCGCGTCGACGCCGAGTGCCGCGGCGAGGGCGGCGGCGTCGATGCGCGTGTGGGCGGGGCGGTGGATCGTGATGTCGACGATGCCGTCCCGGCGCGCTTCGTCGAGGTAGCGGGCCACCTGGAAGCGCGAGATCCCGTGCTCCTTGGCGATCTCCACCTTCGACGTGTTGTTCAAGTAGTAGGCCGTGGCGATATCGGCCAGTAGCTCGTGGTGCGTCGTCGACATGGCGATCCTCGGTCAAGGGGGGGGGAGTGGCGGCGGTGCGCTGAGACCCGCGGCCTTGGCGCTCAAATGAGCGTTTCTGGTGATTCTGAGTATGCCACTCTTGCTCATCTGCGCAAATGTGGCTACAGTCACATAACAGATGAGCGTCTACGACTGATCATTTGAGCATGACGCCTGACACTGACACGAGGAGCGCACCCCACCATGAATCGTCAAAGCGCCCGACGCCTCGGCGAGATGCCGCTGAGCCGCCGCGGACTGCTGGGCCTCGGGCTCGGCGCGGCAGCCACCGCCGGGCTCTCCGCCTGCGGATCCAACGGATCGCCGCAGAGCCAGGAGATCGTCGTCGCGATCGTCTCCAATCCGCAGATGCAGGACGCGATCTCGCTGATCGAAGACTTCCGCGCGAAAAATCCGGGCATCAACGTCCGCTTCGTCTCCCTGCCCGAGAACGAGGCCCGGGCCAAGATCACCGCGTCGGTGGCCACAGGAGGCGGCGAGTTCGACGTCGTCATGGTCTCCAACTACGAGACCCCCATGTGGGCGGAGAACGGGTGGATCACCGACCTCGTCCCGTTCATGGATGCGACCGACGGCTACGACCGCCAAGACTTCATCCCGACCATCCGCGAGGCGCTGACCGTGGGGGCCGGGCAGTACTCGGTCCCGTTCTACGGGGAGTCCTCCTTCCTGGTCTACCGCCAGGACCTGTTCGACGACGCCGGTATCAGCATGCCCGAGCAGCCTACGTGGGACGAGGTGGCGGAGATCGCCGCCCGGATGCACGACCCCGCGAACAACTTCTCCGGCATCTGCCTGCGCGGACTCGCCGGCTGGGGTGAGGTCATGGCCCCGCTGAACACCGTCATCAACACGTACGGCGGGCGCTGGTTCGACGAGGCCTGGAACCCGCAGCTGGACAGCCCCGAGGTGCACGCCGCGGTGAGCGATTACGTGAACCTCGTGCGCAACCACGGCCAGCCCGGCGCAGCGACCTCCGGATACGGCGACTGCCTGACCCGTTTCTCCCAGGGCAACGCGGCCATGTGGTACGACGCGACGGCGATGGTCTCCTCCGTGGAGGATCCGGCGTCGTCCCTCGTGGTCGGCAAGACCGGCTACGCGCTCGCTCCCGTGAAGGAGACCGAGTCGGCCGGCTGGCTGTACACGTGGTCGCTCGCGATCCCCGAGACCAGCGAGCGCAAGCAGGCCGCCTGGGACTTCATCGCGTGGATGACCAACAAGGACTACTTCCAGCTCGTCGGCGACCAGGTCAGCTGGGAGCGACTGCCGCCCGGCAGCCGGCAGTCCACCTACGAGATCCCGCAGTATGCGGAGATCGCGTCGTCCTACGCGGGCCCGACGCTCAAGGCCATGGGCCAGGCCAGCCAGGAGACGTCGATGGTGCACCCCGTGCCCTACACGGGACTCCAGTTCGTGGGCATCCCCGAGTTCCAGGATCTCGGCACCCGCGTCGCGCAGCAGATCTCCGCCGCGATCGCCGGGCAGCAGAGCGTCGAGGCCGCGCTCGAACAATCCCAGAGCTTCGCCACGTCCGTGGCCCGTACCTACCAGGAAGGCTGAGCCATGAGCACCGAAACCGCCGTGCGCCGCGGGGAGGGGGCCGGGCCCGCGAGCCCGGAGGCCCGCCGGGCCGCGCGCCGCGAGGGCTGGTCCCGCCGGCTTCCCCTGCTGCCCGCCCTGATCTTCACGATCATCGTCACCCAGATCCCGTTCGCGATGACCATCTGGTACTCGCTGCGGTCCTGGAACCTGCTGCGGCCCGACGGCGAGACGTTCGTCTGGTTCCAGAACTTCGTCGACATCTTCGCCGACTCCACGTTCCGCGGCGCCGCCGTGAACTCGATCCTCATCACCCTCGGCTGCGTCTTCGCGTCCCTGATCCTCGGCACGCTGTTCGCGATCCTGCTGGACCGCGAGTTCCTCGGCCGCGGCATCGTGCGCACGCTGCTCATCACCCCGTTCCTCATCATGCCGGCGGCGACGTCGATGCTGTGGAGCGTCTCCATGCTGAATCCGAGCTTCGGACTGTTGAACTGGGTCATCGGGCTCGTCGGCATCGGGCCGATCGACTTCACCTCGCAGCTGCCGCTGTTCTCCGTGATCATGGCGCTTGTCTGGCAGTGGACCCCGTTCATGATGCTCCTGATCCTCGCGGGGCTGCAGGCCCAGCCGAAGGACGTGCTCGAGGCCGCCTCGCTCGACGGCGCGGGGTGGGGCAAGACGTTCCTCTTCGTCACGCTGCCGCAGCTGCGCCGCTACATCGAGCTGGCCGTGCTCCTCGGCGCGATCTACGTGGTCAACACGTTCGACCAGATCTACCTGATGACGGCGGGCGGTCCCGGCACGGCCAGCGCCAACCTGCCCTTCTACATCTACCAGCGTGCCTTCCTCGGGTTCGACGTCGGCCAGGCCGCGGCCATGGGCGTCGTCACCGTGATCGCCACCATCATCATCGCGACCTTCGCGCTGCGCCTGATCTTCCGCAGCTTCGACGTAAAGGACTGAGTCATGGCCACGACACTGACTTCACCCACCCCCGCGCCTGGCGCGGCCGGCGAGGGGCCAGCGGCGCGCGCGCCCCGTCGTCGTACCGGATCCGCCGGCGGGCGACTGCTGACGATCCTCACCTGGCTGCTCGCGCTCGTGTTCTTCGCGCCGGTGCTGTGGATGGTGACGACGTCGTTCAAGCAGGAGAACGCGGCCGCCTCGACGCCGCCGACGTTCGTCTTCGAGCCGACCCTGCAGCAGTACGCGGACGTGCTGGCCCAGAACGCCGGGCCGTATTTCGCGAACTCGCTCATCGCGACGGGCGTCTCGACGCTGCTGGTCATCGCGCTCGCCGTGCCCGCGGCCTACGCGCTGAGCATCCGGCCCGTGCAGAAGACCTCCGACGTGCTGTTCTTCTTCATCTCCACGAAGATGCTGCCGGTCGTCGCCGTCATCATGCCGATCTACGTGATCTCCGGCCGGTTGCACGTGCTCGACAACGTCTGGACGCTCGTGGTCCTCTACACGTCGATGAATCTGCCGATCGCCGTCTGGATGATGCGCTCCTTCTTCCAGGAGGTGCCGAGCGAGGTGCTCGAGGCCGCCCAGATGGACGGCGCCGGGCTCATGAAGACGCTGCGCTCGGTCCTCATCCCGATGGTGGCGCCGGGTATCGCCGCGACCGCGCTGATCTGCGTGATCTTCTCCTGGAACGAGTTCTTCTTCGCACTCAACCTGACTGCGGCGAAGGCCGCCACCGTGCCCGTGTTCCTCATGGGCACGATGACGAGCGAGGGGTTGTTCCTCGCCAAGCTCTCCGCCGCGAGCGTGCTGGCCTCGCTGCCCGTGGTCCTGGCCGGCTGGGCCGCCCAGAAGCAGCTGGTCCGCGGCCTGTCGATGGGTGCGGTGAAGTAGGCCGGGCTCAGTCCGAGAGGTTCGCCAGGCGCTCGGGGCGGAGCATCTCGGCCAGCTGTTCCGGGGTGAGCAGGCCGCGTTCGAGGACGAGGTCGGCCACCCCGCGGCCGCTGTGCAGGGCCTCGAGCGCGATCGATGTCGACTCCGCATACCCGAGCACCGGGTTCAGCGCGGTGACGAGCCCGATCGAGTTCTCCACCGTTCGGCGCAGCTCGTCCGCGTTGGCCGTGATGCCGGCGACGCAGCGCGTTGAGAGCGTGGTGCAGGCGGCGGCCAGGTGCGCCATCGACTTCGAGAGGCTGTGGACGATCACCGGCTCGAACGCGTTGAGCTGCAGCTGCCCGCCCTCCGCCGCCATCGAGATCGTCACGTCGTTGCCGACGACCTCGAACGCGACCTGGCTGACGACCTCGGGGATCACCGGGTTGACCTTACCCGGCATGATCGAGGATCCGGATTGCACCGCCGGCAGGTTGATCTCGTTGAACCCGGCGCGGGGGCCGGAGGACAGCAGGCGCAGGTCGTTGCAGATCTTCGAGAGCTTCAGCGCTACGCGCTTGAGCACGCCGGAGAGGTGCACGAACGCTCCGACGTCCTGCGTGGCCTCGATGAGGTCCGGCGAGGTGGTCAGCTCGAGCCCGCTGATCTCGGCCAGGTGCCGGCGGGCGACCTCGGCATATCCGACCGGGGCGTTGAGTGCGGTGCCGATCGCGGTGGCACCCAGGTTGATCTCGTGCACGAGGCGCAGCGACTCCTCGAGCCGGTCATGGTCCTCGCGCAGGGTCACGGCGTAGCCGCGGAACTCCTGACCCAGTGTCATCGGGACGGCGTCCTGCAGCTGGGTCCGGCCCATCTTCACAACCGTCCGGAACTCCTCGCCCTTCGCGGCGAAGGCGGCCTCGAGGTCCTCGAGCGCGTCGAGCAGAGGCCGCGCCGCGAACACGGTGGCGACGTTGACCGCCGTCGGGTACGCGTCGTTGGTGGACTGGCTGAGGTTCACGTGGTCGTTGGGGTGCAGGCGCGCGTAGTCGCCCTTGGCGCAGCCCAGCAGCTCGAGCGCGCGGTTGGCGATGACCTCGTTCGCGTTCATGTTGGTCGAGGTCCCGGCCCCGCCCTGGACGACGTCGACCACGAACGCCTCGTGCAGAGCGCCGCCGATGATCTCGGCGCACGCGGCGTCGATCGCCCCGGCGCGCTCGGCGTCGAGCAGGCCGAGGTCCCGGTTGGCGCGGGCTGCCGCCTGCTTGACCATGGCCAGGGCCCGGACGAGGTGGGGGTTCGAGGAGAGACGCTGCCCCGTGATGGGGAAGTTCTCGACGGCGCGCAGCGTGTGCACGCCCCAGTAGGCGTCGGCGGGCACATCGCGGTCGCCGATGAGGTCGTGTTCGGTGCGGGTGGGCTGGGACAAAGCGGGGCTCCTGTGGGTGGTGGTGCCGGCTCGCGCGGGCGTGGGAAGAATGGGCCGGAGGGGATCGGCGGGGCTGGAGTGGCTAGAAGGCGGCGTCGAGCCAGCCGACGTGTTCGCCGCCGCCGAGCACGGATACGCGGGTCAGCGGGTCCAGGGCCGCGGCGAGTTCGGCGTCGCAGACCGCGCGCAGCAGCGCGGCGGTGGCGACGGGCATGCGGGCGCGGTCCCCGCCGTCGGAGACCTTGACCGCGACGGCGGTCCCGTCCGGCAACGCGGCGACCTGGATGCCCTCGAACCCGTCCTTGGCGATCGAGCCGGGCACGGCCCGCATGAACGCGGTCACATCGCGGCCTTCGCCGGCGACGAGCTCCGGGTGTGCGCTCATCGCGTCCGCGACCGCGCGGGCACCGGTGCCGGCCGGCGCGGTGGCGAGGCGGGAGAAAGCCCGCGCCAGCGCGGTCAGCGTGAGCGCGTAGACGGGGGTGCCGCAGCCGTCGGTGCTCGCGACAGCCGGCACCGCGCCGGTGAGGGTGGAGACCGAGCCGGCCAGCAGGTCGGCGACCGGGTGCCCGGGCTGCAGGTATCCCGCGACCGGCCAGCCGCGGGCGGCGCACAGTGCGACGAGCGCGGCGTGTTTGCCCGAGCAGTTCTGGGCCAGTCGCGTCGGCGACCCGCCGGCGGCGAGGAAAGCCGCGCGCTCGGCCGGGCCGTAGGGCAGATCGAGCGAGTTGGCCAGAGCCGACTCGTCGAGACCGGCCGCGGCGAGGGTCGAGAGCGCGACCTCCTGGTGCCGCGCGGCGCCGGAGTGGCTCGCGGCCGCGAGGGCGAGCTGCTCGTGCGTGAGCTGCGCGCCGGCGTCGTGCATTCCGGCGGCGAAGAGCGGCTTGAGTGCCGAGCGCGGATAGAACAGCGCGTCCGGATCGCCGATCGAGTACAGCACCTCGCCGGCGGAGGAGAGGACGACGGCGGAACCGTAGTGCACGCTCTCGACGAGATCGCCGCGGCTCTGCAGGGCGACGGGTGCGTGGCGGGGCAGAGTGGTGTTCACTTCTCGGTCTCCTCGACGATGGTGGTGACGGTGCGGCGGACGGCGCCCAGGTGGGCCTCCATGGCGGCGGCGGCCGCCTGCGGATCGCGAGCCGCGATCGCCTCCAGGATGTGACGGTGCTCGGCGTCCGACGTGCGACGGCGGCCGGCGACCAGGTTCAGGGTTTCGGACTGGTGCGTGAGGGCATCGCGGATGTCGGCGACGATCTTCGCGAAGACGGCGTTGCCGCTGGCGTCGGCGATGGCGGCATGGAAGGAGGCGTCGAGCTCGACCCAGGCCTCGCCGTCGTCCTCCGCGTCCATGGCGTCGACGAGGCGGCGGAGCCCGGCGAGCTCGTCGTCGGCGCGGTGCCCGGCGGCGAGCTCGGCGGCCGGGATCTCGATGTGCGGGCGGGCCTGGTTGAGGTCGTGGGCCGAGTAGGCGCCGAGGACGAGGTCCTGCGGCGGGCGGGTGGCGACGACGAACGTGCCGCGGCCCGTCTCCGTGCGCGTCAGGCCGAGCGCGGCGCACGAGCGCAGAGCCTCGCGGACCACGGAGCGACTGACGCCGAAGTCGGCGGCGAGGCGCGCCTCGGCGGCGAGCTTGGTCCCGACGGGCAGTGTGCCGTCTCCGATGGCCTGGCGCAGGGAGCGGAAGACGGCTTCGGCGGCGCTGCTGCGCTCGATCGGAGGCAGTCCGGCTGTAGGGCTGTCTGACAGGTTCACGTCTTCGAGTATGCGCTCGCGGCATGTTGCGGTCAAGCCGGACGGGAATAGGGTGGGGCCATGGAGACGAAGCCGCACTCGAACGATCCGTCCGTCATCAAGCGCCTGATGACCACCCCGGGCCGGTGGGCCGTCGTCGGCCTGACGAACAATCCATCCCGCGTCGCGCTGCCCGTGGCGACGTGGGTTCGCGACCGGCTGGGCATGGAGATCGTCCCCGTGAACCCGCGCGGCGAGGACGTGCTCGGGGCGCGCGGGCACACCCGGCTCGCGGACATCGAAGGGCACATCGACGTCGTCGACTGCTTCGTGAACTCCGAGCGCGTCGGCGACGTTGTCGACCAGGCGATCGAGATCGGCGCCGGTGCGGTCTGGCTGCAGCTCGGGGTCATCGACGAGGACGCCGCCCGGCGCGCGAAGGAGGCCGGGCTCGACGTCGTGATGAACACCTGCCCGAAGATCGAGGCGGTGCGGCTGCCGTGAGCGGCGGCCTGACGACGGCGGACGTGCGCCGGATGTGCCTCGCGCTGCCTGGTGCGTTCGAGGACCAGCCCTTCGGCCCGGACACCCTCGTGGTCAAGGTGCGCGGGCGTGCGGCGACCCGGCCCAAGATGTTCGCGCTGATCTGGAGCGAGGGCCGGGAGGTCGCCGGGGCAGGGACGGCCCCGGCGGCGACGGCGCGCATGAACCTGAAGGTCGATCCTGCGCTCGGCGACCAGTTGCGGGCCGCGCACCCCGAGATCACGCCCGGCTACCACATGAACAAACGCCACTGGGTGACGCTGATCTGCGGGCCGGGGCTGCCGGAGGCCATGGTGCGGGACATGATCGAGGACTCGTACGATCTCGTCGTGGAGACCCTGCCGGCCGCGGATCGGGAGGCGCTCGGCTGGCGCCGCTCGGTCGGCGCGTGATGTCGTTGCGAGGATCACGGCCGGCGAGCCGATCCGACTCTGCCCTGAGGCCGTCGCCGGCCGTAGGGTGGAAGCATGATTTTCATCGTCGTTAAGTTCACCGTGAAGCCCGAATCCGCCGACACCTTCATCGGGGCCACGCGCCCGTTCACCGAGGCCACCCGCGCCGAGGCCGGGAACCTCTGGTTTGACTGGTCCCGCAGCGTCGAGGATCCGAACGAGTTCGTGCTCGTCGAGGCCTTCGCCGACGACGCCGCCGAGGCGCACGTGAGCAGCGATCACTTCGCGGCCGGGCTCGAGGCCATGCGCCCGCACCTCGTCGAGACCCCGCGCATCATCAGCCGCCAGATCGACGGCGACAGCTGGGACGCCATGGGCGAACTGCAGATCGACTGACCCCGCCCTGCCCGCCGCCTTGCGGTTGCGGGCTCGGCGCCGCCCGCGGCGTCATCACCCGGACCCGGGGTCCGGCCGCATGCTACGTTGGTGCCTGAATTGCGGGGGGCAATCAGAAATGCGGGTCACAACGAATGGTTCAACGAGGGGGCGTCGTCGTACGCCCGCGCCTGTCAGAGCGTCTTGAGCGCTGCCACGCGGTCACGATCGTTCAGGCGCCGCCCGGTTACGGCAAGACCGCGCTGCTGGCCGACTGGGTTGAGCACGCTCCCTCGGCCCACACCGCCCACGCCCCCGACCTGCCCGGGATCCTCGCTGCGCAGACCGGCGGGGTCGTCGTCGTGGATGATTTCGCCCGGCATGAAACCGCCGGGCTTGCGGAGAGCATCGTCTCAGCGCTGGCCCGCCCCGGAGCTCCGCGCCTGATCGTCGCCACACGGACCACGCCCCTGCTGCGCATGTACGCGTGGGACTACGGGCTCGACGTCGGCACTGTCGGGGCCGGGGACCTTCTGGCCACCGAGTCGGAACTCGCGGAGATGGTCGCCGCGTGGGGCGGGCGGGCCCCGGACGGCCTGCACGAGGCGACCGGCGGCTGGCCCCGCGTCGCCCGACTCCTCGTCGAGGAGGGGTCCGCGGAAGAGTACCTGCGCCACGCCGTCCTCGCCCGGCTCGAACGGCAGAGCCTGGCCTTCGCGCTCGCCCTCTCCTCGAGCCGCAGCCTGGCCCCCGCCCACCGCCGGGTCTCACCCGGTGCGGGCGCGCCGTCGTCGGACGTTTTCGAGCGACTGCTGGAGTCCGGCGTCGTGCAGCGCCGCGTCGACGGATGCGAGCACGTCCCGCCCGTCGTCGCAGCCGCGCTGCGCCTCCTCGTGCCGGAGCAGGAGGCGCTGGCGTGGCACCGCGCGCTCGTCGAGGAACTCGGGCACGACGGCGACGCCGCCTCCCGCGCGCCCCGCATGGAGCACGCCCGGGCGAGCGAGGACTGGGGCGTCCTCGCCCAGTTGTGGACGCGGCACGGGCTGCAGCTGCTGGAAGTGGACGAGGCCGCCGTCGCGCGGGTCTACTCCGATGTTCCCGCCGAGGCCGTCGCCACGTGGCCGGTCCTGACGCTGGCCGTCGCCACGGCCCGGGCCCTGCGCGATCGACGGCCGTTCCACGACGTGCAACCCGTGCTGTGGCAGGCCGCGCGGCGGGCGGCGCAGCAGTTCAAGGGCCCCGGAATGGATCACGGCGGCGATCTCGAGAATTACATCTACCTGGCGGCCACGGCGCTCATCGACGCGCGGATGGACGGGCGCTGGGAGGAACATCGACGTATCGCCGAGGCGGCGGAGGAGCGGTACCGCGCCGAGCGCGGCCCCGTGCCCGACAGCCAGCGGTACGCGTGGTTCCTGTTGCAGGTGTTCCTGGGCGAGATGACGGCAGGCGACGCGGTGCGTGCGAAGCCGGCGGGGCGGAGGGCGCACGTCGTGGCGCACGACGCTCCCGACTCGCGGGTCTCGTCGGCTGCGGCGGCGGCCGGCATGTGCGCGCTCGCCACGATCGAGGGGTCGGCGCGGGACGCGGCCTACTGGAGTGAGCAGTACGCGGCCGTGGCCCGCGAGGAGGCGTGGGGCTTCGGCTACGCGACGAGCCTGTTCGCGCTCGTGCGCGCGATGCGGGCCGTCGACCGCCTCGACCTCGAGGCCGCCGAGGCGGCGCTGAGCGACGCGGGCGACCCGCGCTGCGACGTCGAGTTCTGGCCGTTCGCCCTGCTGCCGCGCACCCAGCTCGCGCTGCTGCGCGGTGCGCCGGGCGACATGCTCGACGAGATCGACCGGGTGGTTTCGGCGCACCAGGCGCAGTACGACGCCGGCGGGTGGGGGACGCGCGTCGTCGCGTGTCTGCGCGTCGAACTGCTGACGGCGCTCGGCGAGGTGGGGCGCGCCCTGGAGATCGCCGAGTCCGTGGCGGACGCCTCGACGGCGGTCATCCCGCTGGGCGCGCGCGCCCACCTGGTCGCCGGAGATGCAGGGCGGGCGTTCGAGATGGCGAGGCAGCCGCGGTGGGACGCCGGCGTCACCCCGCGGACCCGCCTCGGCCGGCTGCTCGTGACGGCGGGCGCCGCCGAACAGCTGGGGGACCGCCACGGGGCCGACGCCGCGTTCTCCGCCGCACTCGCGCTCTCCGGGGCAACGGGGCTCATGGCCACCGTGGCGAAGCTGCCGCGCCAGGTCCGGCAGGCCCTGCTCGAACGCCACCACCGCGCGCTGAGCGCGGAGGCGCTCGAACTGCTTTCCGGTTACCGCGAGGTCTTCGAGACAAGCACCGAGCCGGTGCGCCTGACGCCGCGGGAGAAGGTAGTTCTGGCGGAGATGGGCCGTGCAACGACGCTCGCTGAGGTTGCTAGAAGGTTGACCGTTTCAGCAAACACGGTTAAGAAACAAGCCATCTCCGTCTACGCGAAGCTCGGCGTGCACGATCGGGAGGCCGCGCTCGAGCGGGCGCGCGTGCTGGGGCTGCTGCCTCCGGCTGACTGAGCTGCGGGCTCGATCGCCGGCCACGCGGTGGACCGGCGTCGAACCTGCACGCTAGCCGCCCCGCGTTGCTGGTGCCGGCGAGCGGAAAGGACCAAAGGGGGACCAATTGTCGCCTTATTTCGTCCACTCAGTGGCACTTCGGGTCAAGTAGGCGTCAGAATGGAGGCAGGGCCGGGGGCCCTGTGGTCGAGACGCGAGTGCCGGCCTGGTCCGTTGGGGGGACCGGGAAGGCCGGGGGTTGTGTCTGACCGAATGGACGGGCCGGAGCCTCGGGGGAGAGCTCCGGCCCGCCCACGGTCACCGCGGAGGCTCCGGCGAAGCCCGCGCCGATCCTGACGCGACGCGAATCAGCGTTCCTTCCAGATCGCCGTGAATGAGCCGTAGCCGCCGTCGATCTCGCATTCGCCGTCGATCCCGTAGCCCGGCCACAACCCGTCGAGCGTCGCGCCGAGTTCCTTGAGGGTGCACGACCACTTGCCGGCGACCTTGACCGTCGCCCCGTTCTTCGAATCCCAGTCCTCTGCGATGCGCGTCGTGTGGTAGATGCTCTGCACCGTGTCGCAGTCGACGTTGATCGCTTCGTAGACGAACGCGGTGCCGTCGCACTCCAGCTTCTTCGCCTTCGCCGGGTGGTACTGCAGCGACCCGATCATGTGCGCGATATCCGCGAACTCCTGCGAGAGCGCGTAGTCGCGGGCCACTTGTTCGGCGTCGTCGGTGCGCCCGGGCATCTCGGCGATGCCGAGGTCCGCGCGCCCCTCGAACCGCAGCGGCCCGGCCAGCTTCGGGTACCCCTTGGTGCCGCCGCCGAGTGGCAGCTCGCTCCCGGGCGCGAGCTTGGCCGGCACCCGCTTGTTCGAGACCAGCCCGTAGCTGGCGATACTGTCGGCGTTCGGGTGCGTCACGAGATCCAGCACGACGCCGGTCTTGCCGCCGCCGAGCACCTCCGCCTCGGGTGCATCTACTCTGTCGATCGGGGTGAAGGAGGACCCCGGAATGGATTCGACCGTTGCGCGGCCCGGGTTCTGCTGCAGTGTCGCCAGGAGCCGGCCGTTCGCATCCGTGACTTCGTAGCCCGCGATGCCGGTGCTCGAGGAGTTCCCCTTTGCCTCGAGCGTCGTGACCGTCCAGTCCTCGTGTACGAGGAACGACATGTCGCCCGACTCCGTCGGCACGCGGCGCCACGCCTCCTCCGGGGACGGCTCCGCCTTCGTGCTCGGCTGCACCTCCGCCGGCTCCTCTTTCTCGAAGGCCTTGGGGAAGACGTCCGCAAGCGCATCGCATCCCGTCAGGGCCGTCGTCGCCATCAGGGCGACGGCGGCTAGTGCCAATCGCTGTCGAGTCCGCCGTGCGTTCATGCCCCCACCCTAGCCACACCGCCCCCTGCTGACGTGGCGTGACGGGCAAAGGTGAACAAACTGTGACACGAGGGGCGCGCAAACCCCGTTGACACCAGACTGAACACGCGTATAGTCAATTGAACAAGCGTTCAATTATGGAGGGGAGATCTGATGCCGGCCTCCGACATCACCGCCCGGGCGAGGATCCGGGACACCGCGATCGAGCAGATCGCGCGCAAGGGGTACGGCGTGAGCATGCGCGTCATCGCCGAAGCCGCCGGAGTCAGCCTCGGGCTGATCAACCACCACTTCGGATCCAAGGTCGGCCTCCGCACTGCCTGCGACGACCACGTGCTCGAGACGATCAGGAACGTCAAGAGCGAAACCGTGCGCGGCGGGGCCGCGGCGACGTTGGCCGCCCTTGGCCGGATGAGTGAATACGCGAACCTCACCGCGTACTGCCTGCGCGCGATCTCCACCGGTGGGGAGGTCGCCCGCCGATTCGTCGACCACTTCGTCGCCGACTCGCGCACCTGGATGGCACAGGGGGTCGCCGACGGTACGCTGCGACCCTCCGTCGACGAGGAAGCGCGCATCCGCATGATGACGCTGCAGGGATTCGGCGGCATGCAGCTCTACCTCGCTCAGCGCATGGGTGAAGCAGACGTGGAACTGGCCCCCGATCAGATCAACGCGCTGCTCGAGGACTACCTGGGCGAGTACGGTCTGGTCACCCTCGAGCTCTACAGCTTCGGGTTGTTCGCCACGTCCGACATCTTCGACGCCTTCCTGCAAGCCGGGCCGAACCCCGGCGCCGCGACCACCGAGGAGCACTGATGGAACCCGTCATCGAGGTCGAGAACCTCACGAAGAACTTCGGAAAGGTCCGGGCACTCGACGGGCTCGACCTGAGCGTCGCGCCGGGCGAGGTCCACGGCTTCCTGGGGCCCAACGGCGCTGGCAAGTCGACGACGATCCGCGTCCTGCTGGGCCTGCTGCGTGCTGACGCCGGAGTGACCCGGCTCTTCGGCGACGACCCGTGGGCGCACGCAGTCGAGCTGCACCGCCGGCTCGCCTACGTCCCGGGCGACGTGACTCTCTGGCCGAAGCTGACCGGCGGCGAGGCCGTCGACCTGCTCGGAGGGCTGCGCGGCGGCCTGAACGCCGCGCGCCGCGCCGAATTGCTCGACCGCTTCGACCTCGACCCCACCCGGAAGGGGCGCACTTACTCCAAGGGCAACCGCCAGAAGGTTGCCCTCGTCGCGGCCCTCGCCGCTGACGTTGATCTGCTGGTCCTCGACGAGCCCACCTCGGGGCTCGATCCGCTCATGGAGCTCGTCTTCCAGGAGACCGTGCGCGAGGCCGTCGCCGACGGGAAAACCGTTCTGCTCTCGAGCCACATCCTCGCCGAAGTCGAGGCCCTGTGCTCGCGGGTCACGATCATCCGCGACGGTGCGACCGTGCAGACCGGCTCGCTCGCCGAGCTGCGCCGCCTCACGCGCAGCAACGTCATCCTCGACGCCGATGTTACGGCGGAGGAACTGGGCCGGCTCGACGTCGTGCACGCGATCACCACGGACGCCGAGCGTCTGCACTTCAGCGTGGACGACGGCGGGATGGGCGCCGTGCTCTCGGTCCTCGCCGGGCGCGAGGTGCGGTCGCTGACCGCGACCCCGCCGAGCCTGGAGGAGCTGTTCGTGCACCACTACGACGCGGCGGCGGGACGAAACGACGTAGCCGGTGCCGGCCGTGACGGCGATTCAGTGCGGAAGGCGGCGCATCGGGCATGAGCCACACTTTCGCCGGAACGGGGCGGCTCGCCGCCGCCATGCTGCGGGCGGACCGCATCCGCATCCCCGTCTGGGTCCTAGCCATGGCGGCCTTCGTCGCCTACGCCGCCGCCGGTATCCCCGCCGTCATGGGCGAGGAGGGGCTGCAGGCGCGCGCGGAGGTCATGAAGGAGCCGGCCGGGGCGATGATGGCCGGACCCGGGTACGGGATCGAGAACTACACGATCGAGATCCTCATGGCCAACGAGATGCTCGGCATGTTCGCGGTCGCGGTCGCCATCATGTCGCTGCTGCTCGTCGTCCGACACACGCGCGCCGAGGAGGAGGCCGGCCGCACGGAACTGGTCCGGGCCGCTCCGGTCGGGCGGTTCGCGCAGCTCACGGCCGCGCTGCTCGTGCTGCTCGCCGCGAACGCGGCCGTCGCCGTCGGTCTAGGCGCCGCGATGGTCGCGGTCGGCATGGCGCCGACGCTCGACGCCTGGGTCTTCGGCGCCGCACTCGGCGGCGTGGGGCTCGTCTTCGGCACGACGGCGGCCGTCACGTCCCAGCTGAGCGCGAACTCCCGTGCCGCCTCCGGCATGGCCGGCGGTCTGCTTGGCGCCGCCTACGTCCTGCGGGCCGTCGGCGACGCGCAGCAGCCCGGCGGCAGCGCCCTCTCCTGGCTCTCTCCGATCGGCTGGGCGCAGCAGCTGCGCGTCTTCGTGGATCTGCGCCCGGAGCCGGCGTGGCTTGCTGCGGGCGCCGTCGTCGTGCTGAGCGGAACGGCGTACGCGCTTGCCGCGCGCCGCGACGTCGGGGCGGGCCTGCTCCCCGAGCGCCGCGGTCGGGCTCGTGCGAGCGCGGCCGGCCGGACCCTGCTGGGAGTGACGATCCGGCTCGAGCGTCCGCGCCTGATCTGGTGGGCGGTCGGGCTGTACGTGTTCGCCGCGCTGACCGGATCGCTCGCCGGGCCGATGGCCGAGGTGATGGGGGAGCAGCCGCAACTGCTGGCGGTCCTCGGGGTGGACCCGGCTGACGAGGAGGCGATGGCGAGCCTGGTCTCGGAGGCGATGGGGATGTTCCTGATGTTCTTCGCGATGGCGGTGGCGGTCTATGCCGCGGCGGCGGCCCACCGGCTGCGCGGGGACGAAGCGGAGTTCCGCACCGAACTCGCGCTCTCGGCCGCGGTGCAGCGCGCGTGGTGGCTCGGCGCCCCGCTGCTCGTCTCCGTCGTCGGCAGCGCGCTGCTGCTTGTCGTCGCCGGCGTCGGACTCGGCACGGGCGCGGCGGCCGAGATCGGGGCCGGGGCCGTCGGCGAATTCGCGCTCGCCGCCCTTGCGTACGCGCCGCTGCTGGCCTGCTGGGCGGCCGCGGCGATGCTCCTCTACGGGCTCGGCCGCGGTTCGGCGGTCCTCTGGGCGGTGCTCGGGGCCGCATTCGTGATCGGCATGTATGGGTCGCTGCTCGACGTGCCCGCTGCCGTGCAGGACGCCGAACCCTTCGGGATGGTCGAGGCGATGGCCCTCGCCGGCGGCGACGGCGACTGGACGCCGATCTGGTGGGCCGCTGCCGTGGCTGCGGTGCTGTCGGCGGCCGCGATGGCGCTGTTCCGCCGCCGCGACCTGACGGGGTAGCGCGCCTTGGTCCGGTCCGCCATCGACGCGCGGCGTCCGCACCGCTAGGCTCCGGTGACATGGGCATGGATCTCGTTCAAGTCAATTTCAAGGCGCGCGACCACGAGCGGGTCGGCAAGTTCTGGGCCGACGCACTCGGCTGGGGCCTCTCGAGCGAGGGCCCCGGCGTGAGCAACGTCGAGCCGGTCGGGTTCGACTGGCCGGATCCGTCGGCTGTGTGCATCGACGTCGTCGCGGTGCCCGACCTCGAGTCGGTCGCGTACCGGGGGCATCTGGATCTCGCCACCGAGTCGGCGCAGCACCACGCCGAGCTCGTCGCGCGGCTCGTCTCGCTCGGCGCGACGGAGGCCGACATCGGCCAGGGCGAGGTGCCCTGGACGGTCTTGGCCGACCCGGAGGGCAACGTGTTCTGCGTGCTCGAGCCGCGTGAGGTCTACCGCGACACCGGCCCCATCGCGACCGTCGTCGTCGACTGCGCGGACCCGCGGGCCATGGCCGAGTTCTGGGGCGCGGCCACCGACTGGACGGTGCACGCGGCGGACGACGAGCACGCCCGGCTGCGCTCGGCCCGCGGCGTCGGGCCCTACCTGGAGTTCCTGCGCACGCCCGACCCGCACGCGGACCGGCACCGGCTCCACCTCGATCTCATGCCGCCACCCGACGGCGATCAGGCCGCGGAGGCCGAGCGGTTGCGGTCTCTCGGCGCGCGGGACGCCGACGTCGGGCAGGGCGAGGCGCCCTGGATGTGCCTGGCCGACCCGGAGGGCAACGAGTTCTGCATCATCGCGCCGCGGTGAACGCCGCCGCCAGGTGCTCGACGAGCCGCGCGTGGATGACGCGGCCGTCGACGCGGTGGCCGCCGTCGTGCTCGACGACGGTCAGGGGCCCGTCCGTGCCGTACGCGCGCCGCAGCGAACGGGCGGCGGCCCGGAAGCCGGGCAGCGGGAAGATCGGGTCGTCCCGCCCGCTCTCGATCAGGAGCGGGCGCGGCGCGAGGTCGGCGAGCACGTCCTGCATCTCGCCGAAACGGGCGAGCCCGGGCACGTAGTTGCACGGGCAGTGGTGCATGGCCAGGATGCTGCTCGCGTACGTGTTCGCGTAAGCCGACAGCGCGACGGCGCGCACGCGGTCGTCCAGGAGGCCGAGGGACGAGGCGAGCAGCGAGCCGCCCGAGTGGCCGGCCGCGCCGAGCGGTGCCCGCGGATCCAGGCCCACGCCGGCCAGCGAATCGAGCACGTGCACGAGCTCGGCGAGGCGGGCGCCGACGAGGGAGAGACCCGAGAACGCCAGATGGTTGGTCAGGCGCGCGCACGCCGAGATCTCCGCCGGCTCCCGGTCGGCGGGCGAACGCCGCTGGCCGAACCCCAGGATGTCCGGCACGACGACGTTCGCACCCAGGGCCGCGAGCGACTCGGCGAAATGCGCGTGCCCGTCGGTGCGCTCGGCGTCGGTGCTCCCGTCGTCGGTGAGCCCGACGAGCTGGCGGGAACCGTACCCGTGGCCGTGCAGCGCGAGCACGGTCGGCGCACCGGCGGCGGGCTCGGTCGGCCGCAGCACGAAGACGCCGAACGGCATGGACGCGAACGCCTCGATCACCCAGCGCTGGCGGACGTAGCCGGGGCCGGGAACCGCGTCGATCAGGCGCGGCGGGACGCCCGGCGCCGCGGCGGCCAGAGAGTGGAAGGGCTCGACCAGCGACGCGAGATACGAGGGAGCGGTCGCGCCGGGTTCCGCTGCCGGCGGCGGGCAGCGCCGGATGCGTTCGAGCAGGGGCTCGGCTCCGACGCCGTGCGACGGGTCGCCCGTGTCGTCCGCGGGCGACGCCGGCCGCTCAGGCACTTTCGATCACGCCCGTGACCTCGGAGGTGAACGCCTCGGCTGCCTCCTGCGGAGTCGACTGCTTGAAGAGCACCTGCTCGACGTACCGCGCGAGGACGTTCTGCGTGTCGCTGCTGCCGCGTGGCGGGACCACCGGCGTGCTGGTGATCTCGGACCCGATGTCGCTCATGAAGTCGAGGAAGGTCCGGTCCGGTGCCTCGAGCACGTCGATCACGGCGGACTCGGTGGCGCTGTTCGCGGGCGCGCCCCGGTCGACGCGCAGGATCGCGGCGGCCTCGGGATCGTTGACGAGGAAGTTCAGGAACGAGACCGCAGTCGGGTTCGCTGCCGCGGCGGCGCCGAGCGACCAGAACATGGTCGGCTTGAAGTAGGCGCCGTTCTCGGCCGCGGAGCCGGCGATGCTCGGCGGGCGGAGCATCACGAGGTCGCTGCCCGTCGTGGCGACGAAAGAGCTGAACTGGTTGGCCCACGCCCACGTCAGTCCGGCCTTGTTGGTACCGAATGCGGACTGCTCGAGGGCCACGCCGAGCTCCTCGGCGGCCCCCGAGGCGTCGAAGCCGGCCCGGGTCTCCATGAGGTCGAGCAGGTGGGTGAACATCTGCGTGAGCGTCTGCGTCCGGTAGCCGAGGCCGCCGTCGGTGGAGTAGAGGTCCTCACCGTGCTGGCGCAGCCACGTGACGAGGTAAGCCTCGTTGACGCCGTAGACGGTCCCGATGGTGTCTGGACGAGAGGCCTGGATCTCGCGGGAGATCCGCGCATAGTCCGCCCACGTCCACGTCGTGTCGTCGGGAATCTCGACGCCGGCGTCGTCGAAGACGGCCCGGTTCGCGAGGACGCAGTAGCTGTTCTGGCCGGTGCTGATCCCGTAGAGCGTGCCGTCGACGGTTCCGGCCTCGAGCGCTCCGGGATCGATCGTGCCGAGGTCGAGACCCTCGAGCGAGGTGAGGTCGGCGAGGACGCCGCGGCCGCCGTACTCGGAGATGTACTTCTGGTCCATGTTGATGATGGCCGGCTCGTCGCCGGCGGCCGCCTGGGTCGCCAGCCGGTCCCAGTAGCTGCCCCACTGGCCGGGCTCGCCGTCGATCGCCGCGTCGGGGTGCTGCGAGGTGAACGCCGCGATGACCTCATCCGTCTGCCGGTTCAGGTAGTCGTTGCCCCACCACGCGAAACGCACGTCCCCGCCGCCGCCCACCGCGGAGCCGCTGGTGCTCGCCGCGGTCTGACCGCCGCACGCCGCGAGGACGCCGGCGGCTCCGAGACCGAAGCCGCCGGCCAGGAGGGAGCGACGCGAGACGGCGTAGCGGCTGCGCCGGCGGCCGGAGGCCTGCGGGAAGCGCCGGATGGTGCGGGGGAAGGCGGTGGGGGTGCCCATGGAAGTTCTCCGTTCACGTCATCGGGATGGTGCGTGCGAGTGGTTCCGACAGGCTACGACGCACCGGGGCACGTGGGGAGGGAATCGTCCGGATGGGCACCGTGCCATGCCGGGCGCGCATGGCTGTGAACGGGGGCGCCGCCGGGCGTCCAGCCCGGCGGCGCCCGAATCCTGCACCTGGCCGTCGGCCCCGCGGCTCTCAGCCGACCGCGAGTTCCCGGATCGTCAGGTCGCGGTAGACGGCCTCGCCGTCGTGCACGAACAGGCGGATGCCGTCGTCGCCCGCGAGCGGGAAGACGCGGTGGGAGTGCACCACGCGTCCGTTGCCGACGAAGAACTCCACGCTCGCGTGGTCCACGAGGATCCGTACCTCCAGCTCGCCGGTCGCCGAGTCGAAGGGGACCTGCGACTCGCCGCCGTTTCCGGGGTTGAAGGTGGGCCGGCGATTCACGTAGGTGAAGCCGTCGCCGATGACGGCACCCGCGGCGACGTGGCGCCCGCCGCCCGGTGCCCGGCAGAGCTCGAACCCGATGTTGCCGGGCGGCTTCGCCGGGTTCCAGTCCAGCGTGCACGTCAGCTCGAACGCGCGGGAGCGGATGTCGAGATCTTTGTTCCCCGACAGGCTCACGTTGCCGAGCCGGTGCGTCGCCGTGGCGTAGCCTCGCAGCGCCGAAGTCGGCTGCGAGACGAGGACGTACCGGCCGCCGTCGCGGATCAGTCGGACGTCGCGCACGATCATGTCGTCGCCGTTGTACCCGTCCGTGACAAAACTGGGGGCGTTGTGCGGGTAGTCCCAGAAGTTCGCCCAGCCGATCGCGTGGCGCAGTTCGGGGTCCGGCTGACCGTCGTCGTCGTGACCCTCGTAGGTGACCGCGCCGTAGAAGTCGAAGCCGCGATCCAGCCACTCGGGCTCGTCGGCATCCGGGGTGAACGAAGCGCCGTCGAACTCGCCGGTCCAGTACGCGTAGGTGGCCGGAAGGTCCCGCGCCTTGGCGTTGGCGCTGACGCCGAGGACCCAGTGATCGGTGCCGTCGTCTGCGCGCATGCGGAACAGGTCCGGGCACTCCAACAGGCCTAGGTCGTCGCGGGGGAAATCGGCCACGTAGGTCCAGTCGCGGAGGTTCGGCGAGCTGTAGAACGCCAAGCGCTGTCCCTCCGCGTTGGCCATGAACCAGCGGCCGCGCGTCTCGTCCCAGAAGACCTTGGGGTCGCGGAAGTCGTGCACCCCCGGGTTCGGCAGAACCGGCTCGTCGCCGCCCGGGGCGAAGGTCCGGCCCTTGTCTCTCGAGTACCAGAGGTATTGGGCCTGTCTGCCCTCGGGTGCCTGGGTGACGAGGGCGACGAGGGTGCCGGCGCCGTACCCGGCGGTGTCCTCGTGGTCGACGACGACGCAGCCCGACCAGCAGTCGCCGTTGTCGTTGCTGAACTTCGGGATCGCGACGCCCCGGTCCACGAACGAGACGTGGTCCGTGGTGGTGGCTAAACGCCAGGAGGTGCCCGGGCCGCCGGCGAGGTAATCCTCGTTGTAGAGGTAGTAGTACAGGTACTCGCCGTCGACGAAGACGGGGCGCTGTGGGTCGTTCTTCCAGTTGTCGGGCACGCTGAAGTGGTAGGCGGGCCGGTACGAGTGCTCCACGACCGCCCGGGCGGACTTGTCGCTCGGTCCGCCGGGGTTGGCATGGCCGGACTTGCCGTTCCCGGGCGCGGCGGCTGCGGGCATGATTCCTCCTAGGGTCGCGGCGACGCCGGCGCCGCCGATGAGCATCGAGCGGCGGCCGAGCTGCGGGGTGCTGCGCTTGGCCTGGGGAGCGTTGTTCTCGGACATGGGTGACCTCGCTGTCGGTTCGATGGTGGTGCGGTCAGGGGTGCAGGACGCGGCCGGGCTCCTCGGTCCCGTCCATCGCCCACGCGCGAGCGGAGCCGATGCGGGCGTCGCCGAGGGTGGCGAAGTGGATCCGATCGGCGTCGGGCCGGGTCGGGTAGACGCGCGTCGTCAGGGCGACGCCGTCGACGAAGACCTCGACGCTCGAGCGGTCGAGCAGGATCCGCACCCGGGTGTCCGCCCCGGCGCCGGGAACGACGCCGGCGTGCGGCGACGGGTCGCAACCCGCCGCCAGCGTCGAGCCCGAGCGGTCCAGGCGAACGCGCAGGCCGTCGTCGTCCCGGTGCAGTTCCAGCACCGTGCGCTCGGCGCCGTCGGCGGTCGCGAAGAGTTCGACGTCGACGCCGCCGCCCGCGGCGATGTCCGCCGTGAACTCCACGTCCAGGGCCGTTCCCGACAGGGCGGTGACCGCCGGCGAGGCGGCCCCGTTGAGGGCGCTCCCGGTTCCGGAGGGGCCGGGCAGGAGCTGCACGCCCCGCAACTGCGCGACTTCGGCGACGGGTTCGCTGCGCAGCGTTCCGGACGCGTCGAGCCACAGCCGGCGCGGGACGGTCATGGCGCCGGACCAGCCGGCGGCGGCCGTCGCGGCGTCGTCGCGCCCCTCCTGCATCCACGACCAGAGGATGCGGCGGCCGGAGGCGTCCCGGAATGTCTGCGGCGCGTAGGCGTGCCGGCCGCCCAGGTCGAGGCGCTGGACCCGCTCGATGGCGAACCGCCGGCCGTCGTAGGAGCCGATCGCGACGAGCGGATGCAGCGTGTGACCCTCGTGCCAGGCGGAGAAGATCAGCACGTGCTCGTCGTCGCTCGTGCCGTCCGGGGCGGCCGTGGCGCCGTCCGCGCCCCGGCTCATGCGGAAGAAGTCCACGCACTCCCACATGGTGCCGGTCCAGTCGGGATCGTCGAGCCTTTCCTCACCGGCCTCGCCGACGGCGAGCGGGCCGAGCTCGGTCCACGAGCGCAGGTCCTCCGACTCGTACAGGAACGCCGTGCCGCCCGCGCCGGCGATGCCGCTGCCGACGAGCTGGCGCCACCGGCCGCCCTCGCGCCAAACGCAGTGGTCGCGGAACTCGGTGATCTCGTGATCGGCGGGAGGCGCGTCGATGATCGGCTCGGTGCGCGGCGTCCACGCGTCGAGATCGGGTGATCCGGTGGCCAGGCAGGGCAGTTCGCGGCCGTCGGCGCGGCCCGAGTAGATGATCGTCGGCGTGCCGTCGTCGTCGACCAGGACACCCGACCAGCACCCCTCGCGGTCGGGCCCGGTACCGGGGGCGAGGGCGATCGGCCGGTCGCGCCAGCGCACCAGGTCCTCGCTCACCGCGTGGCCCCAGTGGATCCGGTCGTGGAAGGGCCCGTCCGGGTTGTACTGGTAGAAGAGGTGGTACGTCCCGTCGACCTGGCTGACGCCGTTGGGGTCGTTGAGCCAGCCGGCCGGGGCCGTGAAGTGGTAGGCCGGGCGCAGCAGGTCCGCGTGCGCCGCCTCGATCATGTCGGCGGCCGGGGCGGCGGCGGGGTTCATGCGTTCTCCTGTCGTGAGGTGTGCTCGTGCGGCGTCAGGACCCAGTGGGCGGTGGCGGCGTCGACGACCTCGCGGCGCTGGCCCGGCGCCGCCGTCCAGTCGGCGATCTCGCGGCGCAGTTCCGCCCGGGCGTCGGGGTCGAAGGGTTCGGTGCGCTCCGGGTCGGGTACCGCGCCCACCAGGAGGCGGGTGTAGGGGTGCTGCGGGTCGTCGAGCAGCCGCATCGATGGCCCGCCCTCGACCATGGAGCCGGCGTTCATGACGATCGTCCGGTCCGCCAGGTACCGGGCCGAGGCGAGGTCGTGCGTGACGTAGAGGATCGCGATGCCGTGCTCGTCGCGCAGCTTGGCCAGCAGATTCAGGACGCCGATGCGCACGGAGACGTCGAGCATCGACGTCGGTTCGTCGGCGAGGATGACCTCTGGTTCGACGGCGAGGACGCGGGCGATCGCGATGCGCTGGCGCTGCCCGCCCGAGAGTTCGTGCGGGAACGCGCTGAGGACCGCCGGGTCCAGGTCGACGGACTCGACGAGTTCGACGAGCCGGGCGCGCACGTTCGATCCGGCCTTGCCGTGCACGCACAGGGAGCGCTCGAGCACGTGCTCGACCCGGTGCGTGGGGTTCAGCGAACCGAACGGGTCCTGGAAGACCATCTGCACGCACCGGCGGTAGCCGCGCGAGGCGCCGCGGCGCTGGGTGGCCAGCACGTTCTCGCCGAAGACCTCGAGCGAGCCGGTCTCCGGCTGCTCGAGCCGGGCGATGCAGCGCGCGAGGGTCGACTTGCCGGAGCCGGACTCGCCGACGAGGGCGACGATCTCGCCGGCGCCGATCTCGAGCTCGATGTCCCGCAGGGCCCGCAGCCGCGTGCGGGACACGAAGCTCCCCGAGGTGAAGGTCTTGTTGAGGCCGCGGATCCGCACCGCCGGGGTCCCGGCGGCGGGAGGGGCCGTCGTCGTGCTCATCGCTGCGTCTCCTTCTCGAAGGGTGCTTCCGTGGTGTCGGCCGGGGCGACGAAGTGGCCCGGCGCGACCTCCGCGAGGTCGCCGATGGACGTGAAGCGCACGCCCTCGCCGAGCCCGGTGAGCTTCACCCGCGGGCCGGTGATGGGCGGGAACGCGCCCATGAGGGCCTGCGTGTAGGCGTGGCGCGGTTCGCGCCGCAGCGCCGACGCCGGCGCGAGCTCGACGATCCGGCCCGCGTACATGACGCCGATCCGGTCGGAGAGCTCGAGCATGAGGGACATGTCGTGCGTGATGAACAGGACCGCGAAGCCGAGCTCGGCCTGCAGCTCGCGGATCTGCGCGAGGATCTCCTGCTGTACGACGACGTCGAGCGCCGTCGTCGGCTCGTCGAGGATGAGCAGCCGCGGCCGCAGCGCGCAGGCCATCGCGATGACGACGCGCTGGCGCTGGCCGCCGGAGAGCTGGTGCGGGTAGGCGTCGATCCGGGAGGAGGGGATGCCGACGAGCTCGAGCAGCTCGGCGGCCCGCGCCGCCGCCGCCCGCTTGGGCATTCGCTCGTGGGTCGTGAAGACGTCGGCCAGCTGGTCGCCGATCCGCATCACCGGGTTGAGCGAGTTCATGGCCGACTGGAACACCATCGCCACCTCGCGCCAGCGCCACGAGCGCAGCTCGTCGGGGGCCATGCCCAGCACGTCGGCGCCGTCGAACCGGATGGACCCGTGAGTGATCCGCGCCGGATCCTTGAGCAGGCGCATGATCGAGTGGGCGATCGTCGACTTGCCGCAGCCGGATTCACCGGCCAGCCCCAGAATCTCCCCGGGGGCGATCTGCAGGCTGACGCGGTCGGCGCCGCGGACGGAGCGCTCGTCGCTGACGTATTCGACCGTCAGCTCGTCGATGTCGAGAACTGGTCTCATGCTTGTGCTCCTTGCGTGACGGCGGTCGGGGCGTTCGCGCTGGCCGCGCGCCGGGGCTTGCGCAGCCGCGGGTTGGTGATTTCGTCGACCGCGTAGTTGCACATCGCCAGGGCGAAGGCGACGAGGGCGATGGCCAGGCCGGAAGGGGCGAAGATCCACCACTGGCCGAGCATGAGCGAGCCGTCGGTGGAGGCCCAGAACAGGTTGGTTCCCCACGAGATGGTGTTGGCGTCGCCGAGGCCGAGGAATTCGAGGCCGGCCTGCGCGCCGATGGCGCCGATGACGCTGCCGAGCAGGGTCGTCATCACGATCGAGGCCATGTTGGGCAGGATTTCCCGCAGCATGATCCGCAGCGGGCGCTCGCCGGTGACGAGGGCAGCCGCGACGTAGTCTTTGCCCCGGATCGACAGGGCCTGCGACCGCAGGACGCGGGCGCTGCCCGCCCAGCCGGTGATGACAAGGACGATGATGACCGTGCCGAGGCCCGGCGGCATGAACGCGGCGAGGATCACGAGCAGCGGCAGCCCGGGCAGCAGCAGGAACACGTTCGTCAGGAGCGAGAGGACGTCGTCGACGGCCTTGCCGAAGTAGGCGCAGGCGAGCCCGACGATGATGCCGACGATCGTGGCGAGGATGCCCGCGATCACGCCGACGAACAGCGAGGAGCGCGAGCCCCACACGGTCAGCGCGAGCACGTCCTGCCCCTTGGCCGTGGTGCCCAGCCAGTGTTCGGCGCCGGGCGCACTCGCACCGCCGGACCCGATGCGGGAGGGGTCCTCGGGGAAGAGGACGGGGGCGAGCAGGGCCAAGGCGATGAAGATCGCGAGGATCGCGAGGCCGGCGACGGCTTTGCCGTTGCGGCCGAGGGCCCGCAGGAAGCGCAGCGAGGCGCGGCCGGGCGGCGGGCCGGCGGTCCCGGTGGACGGCGGGGCTGGTGGCGCTAGTGCCATGGTTTCCTCCGTGGCTAACCGACCCGCACGCGCGGGTCGAGGCGGACGTAGACGAGATCGACGAGGAAGTTCGCGAGCAGGACGGCCGCGGTGATCGTCAGGAACAGGCCCTGCATGAGGGGGTAGTCGAGCCCCTGGACGGCGGCCAAGAGCTGGTAGCCGACGCCGGGGTACGCGAAGACGACCTCGGTGAGCAGCGCGCCGCCGACGATGAAGCCGAGGCTCATGCCGATGTTGGTCACGGACGGCAGCAGCGCGTTGCGGGCCGCGTAGTTGAACATGATGCGACGCGGACGCAGGCCTTTCGCCTCGGCCATCAGGATGTAGTCCTCGGCGTTGGTCGAGATCATGGTGTTGCGCATGCCGAGCATCCAGCCGCCGATCGAGACGAGGACGATCGAGAGGGCGGGAAGGATGAGGTGCGCGGCGACGTCGGAGATGAAGGTCAGGTCCCACGACGGGGTGAGCCCGACCGAGAACGCGTGGCGCAGCGGCGAGATCCCGAGGGCGACCCCGAAGACGTAGAGCGAGCCCATCGCGAGCCAGAAGTACGGGAAGGATCCGATGAACACGAGCAGTGGCGGCACGACCGAATCCAGCGCCCCGCCGCGGCGCCAGGCCGCAAGGATGCCGAGGAGGTTGCCGATGATGACGGCCAGGAACAGGGATACCGCTCCGAGCAGCAGCGTCCACGGCAGCTGGGCGGCGATGACCTCGCTCACCGGGGTGGGAAAGCGAGAGATCGACACGCCGAAGTCGCCGGTGAACACGCGGCCGATGTAGGCGAAGTACTCCTGCCACCAGGGGCCGCCCTCGACGCCGAGGAGTCGCTGCAGGGATTCGACCTGCTGCGGGTCGAGTCGCTGCTGTGAGCGGGAGAGCATGCGGGTGACGGGGTCGCCCGGCATGAGCCGGGGGAGCATGAAATTAAGGGTGATGGAGGCCCAGAACGCGACGAGGTAGAAACCGAGCCTGCGCAGGATGAAGCCCATGACTGTCCTTCCGAAGGGGGTGGCGGAGCCGGCGCGGCGGTCTCGCCGCCGCGCCGGGTGCGCGGGTGCTGCGCCCGTTGGATCCGGGCGGATGTGGATGCGCCGGGTGGCGCCGGGGCCTACTCGGCCGGCTCGAGCGAGGTCAGCACGAGGACCGTCGTCGGGGCCCGGGTAGCCAGCGTGGCGTACGGGTCCTCCTCGGTGGGCCAGCCGACGAAGTTGTCGGTCGTGTAGGCGCCCCACTCCGGGCCGGGGAAGAGCGGCACGACGGGCGCGAGCTCGGAGTAGATCCGCTGCAGCTCGCTCATGATGTCGGCCTGCTCGGCCTCGTCGGAGGTCGCGGCGAAGTCGGCGAGCAACTCGTCGGCGCGCTCGTCGCCGAGCCGGTGGTAGTTGTCGAACGTCTGCTCTCCGACGTCCTTGACCGACTCGGTGGACATGATGTTCCGGTAGTACTGGTACGGGGTGGGCGCGTTGGCGCTCCAGACGATCCCCGTCTCGAACTCGCCGGTCTCGTAACCGGCGACGACGGCGGCCCAGTCGGGTGAATCGACCGTGGCCTTCACGCCGATGTCCTGGAGGTTCTGCGCGATGATGTTCGCGACCGAGAGCCAGTCGGAGGAGGTCGAGCCGACGGAGATGTCGAACGCGAACGGCTCGCCGTCCGGCGTCGTGCGCTGCCCGTCGGCACCGGCGGTGAAGCCGGCGTCGTCGAGCAACTCGGCGGCCGCGTCGGCGTCGTACCCGGTCCAGTCGCAGTCGGCGACGACGTCAGCGTCGCGCCACTCGTCGTAGTTGCCCGAGAGGCCCGTGCAGTCCGCGGGAATCGTGTAGTCGGACATCCCGACCTTCACGATCTGTTCGCGATCGATCGCCATGCTCAGCGCCTTGCGGACGTCGGGGTCGGCGAACATGTCGAGCGTCGTGTTCAGCTGCCAGTTGATCTCGGCGCCGGTCGGCGGGAACCAGTAGGCCCGGTTTTCCGGGTCCTTGTCCACGAACGTGGACTGGATGTCGGGCATGTACTGCGGCGCCCAGTCGACGTCGCCGTTGACCGCGGCGAGGTTGGCGCCGTCGTTGCCGGCGAACGCGAGCATCCGCACGCCCGGGATCTTCTGCTTCTCCGGCTGCCAGTAGTTCGGATTGGGCAGCAGGTCGAAGGACTGGGTCTGGAAGTTCGAGACCTCGGTGTAGGGGCCCGTGCCGACCGGCGTCGGATTCTCCTCGTTGCCCGGGTCCTCGAACTCGGACCAGATGTGATCGGGCACGATGACCTGCTGTCCGACCTCGAAGAGCGCCGGGGAGAACTTCCGGTTGAACGTGAACTGCACGGTCTTCTCGTCGATGGCCTTGACGGTGTCGAGGTAGTCGAAGCCGCCGAGCAGCTCGCGCTGCAGCTCGAAGGTCGTGACGATGTCGGCGGCGACGAAGTCCGCCCCGTCGGACCACTTGACGCCTTCGCGCAGGTGGAAGGTCTGCGACAGGCCGTCGTCGGCGGCCTCCCACGACTCGGCGAGCCACGGGACGGTGTCGCCGCCGGCGGGGTTGTAGATCAGCAGCGATTCGTAGACCGACTGCGTGGTCATGGGTGCGGCGTTGGGGGAGAACGGGTTGAAGTTTTGGGAGAACGTGCCCATGTCTTCACGGGGGACGGTGAGCATGGGGCCGGACTCGGCGGCGCCGTCGTCGGGCGTCGCCGTGCAGCCGGTCAGGGCCAGGGCCCCTATCGCGGTGACGGCGCCGGCCCTGAACAGGGCGCGCCGGATGGATGTGGATATCATGAAGTGACCTCTTCCGGATCAAATGGTGGTGCGGGAGGGTGAGTTCTTCAGCGGAGTGCGATTCCAACTGAAGAACGCTGTCGCAGCGGGCAGTCGAGGGCGAGGTGCGAACTCGTCTCCCGGCTGCCCGTTGTCAGTTCGGCCAGTTTCCTGACCCCGGCGGCGCCCATCTCCTCGAAGGGGAGGGCGACGGTCGTCAGGCCCGGCCGAAGACTGTCGGCCAGTGCCTGCTGATCATCGAAGCCGATGATCGAGATTTCGTGGGGGATCCGCAGACCCCGTTCCTTGACGGCGTCGTAGGCGCCCATGGCCATGCGGTCGTTTCCGCAGAAGAGCGCCGTCGGCGGGTTCGGTCCGTCGAGAAGTTCCGCCGCACCCCGGTAGCCGCTCTCCGCGGTGCCGTCGCCGGCGACGACCCGCTTGTCCGGGAGCGCGACGCCCGCGGCGGAGAGCTCACCCCCGAAGCCTCGGAGGCGTCCCACCTGCGCGGGGATGCCCGGGGGCAGGGTGATGTGGGCGATCTCGCGGTGGCCGGACGCCAACAGCTCCCGCGCGGCAGCCCTGCCCCCGGCCTCTTCGTCCGGCACGATGCTCGGCAGCCGACCCGACTCGTCAAAGCAGTGCACCAACACGGTCGGGATTTGGTGGGCGTTCTCCGGAACCCGGACGGCCTGGTGCCACGAGGCCGCGATGATCAGGCCTTCGATGCGCTGCTCGAGCAGCTTCTCGATCGCCGCCGACTCCATGTCCTGCTCGTTCTCGCTGGGGGCGATGAGGAGGAAGCGGTTGTCCTCCCACGACTGCCATTGCGCGCCCTTGATGACATCGGCGGCGAAGGGGCTCGTCACGATTTCGGTGACCAGCCCGAAGAGCCCGGACCGCTGGCTGGCCAGCGCCCGGGCTGCGGCGTTGCGTCGGTAGCCGAGCCGTTCCGCGGCCTCGGCGATGCGCGCCCGGGTGGAGGCCGGGATGTTGGCCCCCGAGCGGTCGTTGAGCACGAAGGAGACCGTGGTCCGGCTGACGCCGGCCGTGCGCGCGACGTCGGCCATGGTGACGGCCCGTCCCGGTGTGGTCTCCATCGATGCTCCTCGTGTAGGTGTTTCGGTTGCTAGTAACTCGCGTTACCAGCGCATGGATCAAAGGTAACGCGCTTCACTAACACGTGTCAAGGGTCACATTCCCTGCTTGTCGCCCGACGCCGGCGGGGAACCTGAATACTGGCCGTGAATCCGCGGCACGGCGCGCCGCAGGCGCCGCCGCGATGGCACAGTGGGTCATGATGTGAGCAGGCTGCGCATCTCGTGCCGGCCGTTGCAGACTCGTGACGAGGAGGGCTCCATGATTACCCCGGATGGTGGAAACTGGCTGCAGACACCGGTCGTCGAACTGGACCGGCTGTTCCCGGACGCGCAGGCGAGGATCTTCGCGAAGCTCGACCAGTTGCAGGTCGCCGGCAGCACCAAGGAGCGCACCGCGGCCTCACTGTTGGACGGCGCTGAGGCCGACGGGCTCCTGCTCCCCGGCGGCACCGTCGTCGAATCGAGTTCGGGCAACCTCGGCATCGCCCTCGCCCGGCACTGCGCCCTGCGCGGCTACCGCTTCGTCGCCGTCGTCGATGAAAACGCCAACTCTGCCGCCGTGCGCATGATGGAGGCGTTCGGCGCACGCGTGGACCGCGTCGACCCGGAGGACGGCAACCTGCTCGCCGCTCGCCGGCTCCGCGTGCGCGAGCTGTTGGCCGAGATCGAGGGCGCCGTCACCACAGATCAGTACGGTTCGCGCCACAACCCGCGCGCCCACGAGACGTCCACCATGCCGGAGTTCCTCGCCGCGGCCGGCACCTTGGACACCCTCTTCGTCGCCACCAGCACCACCGGCACGCTCGTCGGCTGCCACCGCTACGTGCGCGAGCACGGGCTGGGCACGCGCCTCGTCGCCGTCGACGCCGCCGGTTCCGTCCTCTTCGGCGGCGATCCCGCGCCGCGCCGCTTGCCCGGCCTCGGCGCCGGTGTCCTGCCAGCGCTGCACGATCACGCCGCCCCGGACGCCATCGTCCGCGTCCCGGAACCCGACATGATCTGGGGCTGCCGCCGCCTCGCCCGCACCGAGGGCCTGCTCGCGGGCGCCTCCACCGGAGCGATCGTCGCCGCCCTGGCGCGGAGCCTCGCCGCGGACGAGGGCGCGCTCGGCGCGCGCGTCGGGGTCCTCGTGCACGATTCCGGCGTGCCGTATCTGGACACCGTGTACGACGACGACTGGGTCGCCTCCGCGTACCCGCACGTCGCCGAGGGGCTGCTCGGCGCGGGCGCGCTGGACGGGCCGCTGCCGCCGTCGTACGCAGAAAACGCGGCGCCGTGAACGCACCTGAAGTGCGCGTCGCCGTCGTCGGCGCCGGGCCGAAGGCGCTGTTCGCGCTGCAGGAACTGCACGAGCGACTGCCCTCCGACGCCCGGGCGAGTGTCGACGTTTTCGATCCGGCGCCACCCGGCGGTGCCGTCTGGGATCCGGAGTTGCCGGCAGTGCTGCGCCTGAACGCGCCGGCGGCGATGGTCGACGCGCGCTTCTCCGGCTTCGGCGAGACCCTGAGCGAGTGGATCGCGCGCACGCACCCGGCGCACGCAGGGGAGTCGTTCCCGCCGCGCCGGATCGTGGGCGAGTACCTGGGCCTGGCCTTCGACCGGCTGGCGCGGAGCCCGCGGCTCGACCTGCGCCACCATCGGCGCCGGATCCACGGGCTCGGTACCGGGCCGGGGCTGCTCGACGCCGACGGGTTCGACGAGGTGCTGCTGTGCACCGGGCACGCGGGGCCCGGTGCGCGGCTCCCGGAGGCCGTCGCGGCGGCGGAAGCGGGCGGGTGTGTGGACGTGCGCGGGGCAGCGCTGACCGGGCTCGATGCGGTGCTGCTGTTGACCGAAGGACGCGGCGGGCGCTGGAGCCGGATCCCCGGCGACCGACTCGGCTTGCTCGCGTACGAACCCTCCGGCGCCGAGCCCGCGCGCATCCGCCTCGTTTCGCGCACGGGGGCCGTCCTGTCGCCCAAACCCGAGCGCAGGCACCCGGAGCTGGGGCCGGTCATCGACGCGGCCACCGAGCGGATCAGGGCCTGGGCGACAGCCATGCGCGGGACGCCGGCCGGTGCGGTGCGGCCGGCGTCACCGGTGTCGCTGGATCCGCTGTGGCGAGTGCTCCTCGGCGCGGCCGCCGAAGCAGCCGCCGTCTTCGGCGTCGAGACCACCGGCCTGCGGCTCTGGCGGACGCTGCTCACCGGGCGCCCCGAACGTGACGCCGAGGTGTGGGCCGGGCGCCGGCAGGCCGAGTTCCTGCGTCAGCGGCTCGAGATCGACGCCGGGCTGCGCCGCCCCGACGAGGCGTGGATCCTCGGTCGGCTCTGGCAGGGCCTCTACCGCGAGATGGTGCGCGCACTGGACCGCGTGCCGCGCACCGCGCGCGACCAGAGGCGCTTTCGCGCCGCGGCGGCCTGCCAGGAACGCACCGCCTTCGGCCCGCCGGCGGAGACCGTGCGCAAGCTGCTTGCCCTGGTCGGCGCCGGGATCGTGGAGATCCGAGCCGGGATGCCGGCGGGGGAGTTCGTGGATGCGGTGACGACCGGCCCCGGCGTGCTGCGCCAGCCGGTGCCGACGGCGCCCGAGCCCGCCCGAACGCCCGCCCCCGCACTGCAGGTCTCCGTGACCGACTTCCACGACCCGCTCTACGCGGACTTGCACGCCCGCGGCCTCATCAGCGTGCGGCCCGGCGAGCGAGGGCTCCTGACGGACACCGACGCCGCCTGCCTGAGACCTGACGGCCGGCGGACGGAGTGGCTCGCGTGCCTGGGCCGGCCCACGGAGGATCCCGTGCTCGGCCACGACACGCTTGACCGCACCCTGCACGCCGACGGCCGGCGGTGGGCGGCCGCCGTCGTCGAACGACTCGCCCGCCCGCAGGACCCGCGCCGCAACCCACGGAAGGAACACGCACGCGCATGAACACCACACCGACAAGGGCCCCCGTGGACAGGAGCCTCTGCGCCGGGCCGCAGCCGCTGACGGCGCGGCTCGAGCCGTGGATGCGCGACCTGCTGGCCGACCACGAGGTCTGCCGTGCGCTGATCGCAGAGCACGGTTCGCCCGTGAACGTCATCGACACCGCTCCGCTGGCGCGGAACATCGGCGAGCTGCGGGCGGCCGCCGCGGCGCACGGCGTCGACTTCGAGGTGTACGTGGCCCGCAAGGCGAACAAGGCGCTGGCGGTCGTCGACGCGGCGCGCGCGGCCGGGGCCGGCGTCGACGTGGCGAGCGACGACGAGCTCGCCCAGGTGCTGGACCGAGGGGTCGAGCCGGAGAAGATCATCCTCACCTCCGCCGTGAAACCGCCGGCGACCCTGCGCCGCGCCCTGGACGCAGGCGTCGTCGTGAGCCTCGACAACCGCGACGAGCTCGACGACCTGCTCGCCGAGGCCGGGGCCGGCGGGGCCGACGTCGCGCTGCGCATCGCCGCGCAGACCGCCGGCGTCCGGCCCACGCGATTCGGACTGGCGCCGGCGGAATGGATCGAGGCGCTCGGCGTCGCGGGCGACCGGGTGCGGGTGGCCGGCGTGCATTTCCACCTGCACGGGTACGCGGCCGCGGACCGGATCGCGGTGCTGGGCGAGGCGCTCGCGTTCGTCGACCGGCTGCGCGGGCACGGGCACGACGTGCGGTTCGTCGACATCGGCGGCGGCATCCCGATGACGTACCTCGACGACCGGACCCAGTGGGATGAGTTCTGGGCCGCGATGCGCGCGCGGCGTGCGGACCTGGCCGCCGGTGGAGCGCTGACCGGAGAGCTGACCTGGAACGACGACCCGCTGGGGCTCGACGGGTCCGGCGGCGTCTATCCGTTCTGGCAGGAGGCCACCCGCGGCCCGTGGCTCGAGGAGGTGCTGACCGGCCGCGTCGGCGGTACGAGCGTCGCGACGGCCCTGCGCGAGCGGGGGCTGCAACTGCGCTGCGAGCCCGGCCGCGCGCTCCTCGACGGCTGCGGGCTGACGCTGGCGTCGGTCGCCTTCCGCAAGAAGCGCGCCGACGGCGTCCCGCTCGTCGGCCTGCACATGAATCGCACGCAGATGCGCTCGACTTCGCTCGACGTGCTCATGGATCCGCTCCTGGTGCGTCCGCCCGACGCGGCCGGCGCCGACCCCGTCGAGGCGTACCTCGTCGGCGCGTACTGCATCGAGGACGAACTCATCCTGCGCCGGCGCCTGAGCTTCCCGGCCGGCGTGCGGCGCGACGACGTGGTCGCGTTCCCCAATACGGGCGGCTACCTCATGCACATCATCGAGAGTGCGTCCCACCAGATCCCGCTCGCCGCCAACGTCATCCGGAGGGCGAACGGCTTCGAGGGGGACCTCATCGACGGGCCGGTCGCCGGGGCATGAGTCGTCCGGGGCAGGATCGCGCCCGCGGAGTTCCGGCGACACGGACCCGGTGCTAGAGTCCTATTCCATGAATGCTTGGAATAGTGGAACGGCGGAAAAGACGGACGTCTTCGACTCCTTCGCCGAGATCGTCAAGGCCGTCGCGAACGGCCGCCGGCTGGAGCTTCTCGAGCTCATGGCCCAGGGCGAGCACGCCGTGGAGGAGCTCGCCCGGGCCACGGGTGCCGCGGTCACGACGACGTCGGCGCACTTGCAGACGCTCAAACGCGCCGGGCTCGTCGCCACGCGCCGGGAGGGCAACAGCATCCGCTACCGGCTCGCGGGTGACGATGTCGCTGAGCTCTACACCGCGGCCAAGCGCGTCGCGTTGGCGCGCTCGCCGCGACTCCGCGAGGCGCTCGAGTCCTACCTAGGGCCAGCGCAGCCGGCCGCCGTGGACCCGGCCGCCGTGACCGCAGAGATGTTCGTGCTCGACGTGCGCCCGCGCGAGGAGTACGACGCGGGCCACTTCGTCTCGGCGGTCTCGATCCCGCTCGCCGAGCTCGAGGATCGCTACGGAGAGATCCCCGACGGGGTGCGTGTCGTCGTCTATTGCCGCGGCGAGCTGTGCCGCATGGCCCGCGAGGCCGCCGCCTGGCTGCGCGAGCGCGGCGTCGACGCGGCGGCGATGGTCGGCGGCGTCGTCGAATGGCGCGCCTCCCGGGAGGTGCGTCTTGCCGTCGCGTGAGGTGGAGCCGGCCGCGTCCGCAGCGCCGGACGCCGCCGAGATTGCGCGCGTCCAGCGACGCACCCTCGGCGTGGTCGTGACCAGTCAGGTCCTCGGTGGTGCCGGACTGGCTGCCGGGATCACCGTGGGCGCACTGCTCGCGCAGGACATGCTCGGCTCGGAGGGACTCGCCGGCGTCCCCACGGCCCTGTTCACCCTCGGCTCCGCGCTCGCCGCGTTCCTCGTCGGGCGCCTCACCCAACGCTGGGGCCGCCGGATCGGCCTCGGCCTCGGATTCGGTGCCGGAGGACTCGGCGCGTTCGGCGTCGTCGCAGCGGCGGTGACCGGCGACGTCGTGCTGCTCTTCGCCTCCCTGTTCGTCTACGGGGCGGGCACCGCGACCAACCTGCAGGCGCGCTACGCCGGCACGGATTTGGCCGCGCCCGAGAAGCGCGGCACCGCCGTGAGCATCGCGTTGGTCTCGACCACGCTGGGCGCCGTCGCCGGGCCGAACCTCGTGGAGCCGCTCGGGCACCTCGCGACGGGCCTGGGGATTCCCGCGCTCGCCGGGCCGTTCCTGCTGGCCGGGGCCGCCTATCTGGCGGCCGGCGCGGCGCTGCTGGCGATGCTCCGGCCGGATCCGTTCCTGCTGGCGCGGAGCATCGAGGCCGCGGAACGGGCGGCGAGCCCGGAGACCGACGGCCCGGCGCCGCGCCCGGGCACGGGCGCGTACGTCGGAGCGGCGGTCATGGTGCTCACGCAGATCGCCATGGTCGCGATCATGACGATGACGCCCGTGCACATGCGCGCCCACCACCACGGGCTCGGCGCCGTGGGCCTCGTCATCGGGCTGCACGTCGCGGCCATGTTCCTGCCGTCGCTGGTCACGGGCCTGCTCGTCGACCGGCTGGGCCGCATCCCCGTGGCGGTCGCCGCGGGGGTCACGCTACTCGCCGCGGGCGGCGTTGCGGCGTTCGCGCCCGGGGATTCGCTCGGGCTGCTCATCCTCGCCCTCGTGCTTCTCGGGTTGGGCTGGAACTTCGGGCTCATTTCCGGGACCGCCCTCGTGGTCGACGCGACGGTCCCGGCCAACCGCGCCCGCACGCAGGGCACTATCGACGTCGGCATCGCGCTCGCCGGAGCCGGCGGCGGGATGATGTCGGGCATGGTCATGGCCGCCACCAGCTACGCCTTCCTGTCGACGGCCGGCGGCTTCCTGGCTCTGCTGCTCATCCCGGTGCTGATCTGGGCGCACCGGTCGCGCAAAGTTCCGGTCGCGACCTGAAGCCGCCCGGGTTCACCGATCGCGCTCAGCGGAGCACGATGTCCGTCGCGACCGCCGGCGAGAGGCCAGTCGCCACGAAGCCGGAGACGTTGGATCCCGGGTGCTTGACGATGTCCGTGATCGAGCCCAGGTGCTTCGCCAGGTCCACCTTGTCCTCGGGAGCGGCCAGCAGCAGCTGGAACCCAAACTCCTGCAGCGCGTTGATGCCGGCGCCCGCGTACTCCGCGTTGGCCTGGATGAATGCCTCGTCGATCATCACGGTCCCGTAGGTCGTGAAGCCCTGCGTCGCTAGGCCGAGCTGGTACGCGAGCGCGGCGCCCATGATGAACGACGTGAAGCGCTGGCCCTCGCCGCCGGAAAGCGTGCCCGGCTCGAGCCCGGCCTCGATCTCGCCGTTGCCCTTGTGTTCGTTGCAGCTGATCACCACGTGGCGGCGGACGTCCAGCACGGTGTCCCGCCACGCGGCGCGCCCGGTGTCGTCGAGGGCGTCGACGAGCCGCTCGAGCCGCTCGTACTGCGCTGACAGATCGTCCGCGGCCGCGCCGTACGCGTGCCCGAGCGCCTCTTTCAGCTCCGCCTTGAAGGCCCGCGCCTCCTCCGGAACGGCCGTTGTCAGCTCGAGCCGCAGCCGCGAGCTCGTCCCGTCGGGCCCCTTCTCGAACGGCACGTCGGAGAGGATCTGGTTGAGTGGCTCGATGCGTTCGCCGATCGCCCGCCGTTCCTCCTCGAGCAGCTGCAGCAGGTCGGAGAACCGCTCGTAGGAGCGGTTGGAGAAGTACTCGCGGAACTCCTCTTCGCGCTGGGGCAGCCCCTCGGCGACGATTGATTCGTACAGCCGCACGTAGTCCGGTGCCGCGTCGACACCCGTGCCGTACGATGCCGAGGCCCCGGGCCCGAAGGTTCGCGCGAACTCGCGGAACGTCTCCGTCAGGTCGGCCTCGGCGGCGAAGATGGCCTGCCGCGCCTGCGCCTCCGCTCCCTGCAGCTTCAACGCCGCGGACGACGCCGCGGCCTCCACCTCCGCGCCGCTCGCCGCACCCGCGAGGTCGGGGAAGCGGGTGAGCAGTTCGGCGCACTCGTCCTCGGTCGCGGGGTCGGTGGCCGCGGCGTCGTCCGGGGCGGACCCGGTTCCCGCACCGGATGCGGCCGCGGGGAGGGGCGCCGCGGCGAGCCGCCGCTCGGCCGCGCTCAGAGCGGACTCGAGCCGCGCGGCCTCGCTGCGCAGCACCGCGAGCCGGCCCACGGTCCCCTCCCGCTCGGCCTGCGCTTCCTCCAGGGCGGAGCGCACCTCCGCAAGCGAGGCGTCGTCGTTCATGACGGCCTGCAGCCGCGACTCGAGGTCGGCGACGGCCGCGGCGGCAGGAGTCGTGTCGAGGCGCGCGAACTCGCGGGCGTCATCGGCCAGAGCGGCCAGCGCGCGCATCCGTCCGGCGAGGTCCCGGGTCGAGGCGCTGCGCTCGTCGGCGGCCGCCTCGGCTGCGTCGCGCTCGGCCGCGAGCGCTGCGGCCGACTCCTCGAGTTCGGCGATCTTGGCCTCGTTCGTGAAGCCCAGGAGGTAGTCCGAGGCCGCGATGGGCCGGGTGTCCCGCTCGAACGATCCGCGCCCGGTCTTCAGGGTTCCGGCCAGCGAGATCGCCCGCTCGTGCTCGTGCAGCCCGGCGTCCGTCTCGACGCAGGCCAGCGGGTAGTCGGCGGTGATCTTCGCGCGGAGCCACGCACCCGCCGCGTTGTCCTTGAACTCGAGCCTGGTCACCAGGTCGGTCGCCCCGGGGGTCGCCGGCCGGGGCGCCTGCGCGAGATCGACCCAGCGCAGCCGCGAGCCGACCCCGTCCGCGACGCCGGAGTCGATCGCGCGCGTCACCGCCTCCAGGTGCTCGCCGGGCACGAGCAGCGTCGTCGCCAGGCGGCGGAGCGCCTTCTCCGCGGCGGGACGCCACGCGCCCGCGTCCGGGGCCAGGTCCACGAGCTCGCCGCCGAACGGCAGCGACTCCGGATCGATCCCGGTCACCGAGCAGATCGCGCGCCGCGCGGTCGCCGAGCGGTCATCGATGTTGGACCCGCGGCGCCGGTACGAGTCGATGTCGGCCCGCAACTGCCGCAGCTTCTCGCGGGTGGCCATGACCTGGGCCATCGCTTCGTACTCGAGCGTGCGGGTGTCCTGCTCGATCGAGGAGAGCCGCCGCGCGGTCGCGGCCGCCTCGGTCCGCATCGCGGCCAGGCCTTCGGCGGTGAAATCCAGTTCGACGCCGGCGCGCCCGGCTTCCGCGACCAGCTTCGCGGCCGTTTTCTCGCGTTCGGCGAGAGCGGAGCGCGCGGTCTCGAGCTCGCGTTCTAGGGTGCGCAGCGCCTGCCCGCCGTGGGCGTCGTGCTGCTCCTGCAGGGACGTGACCCGGGCGTCCAGCCCGCTCTTCTGCCGCGCGGCCGCAGCGATCTGCGCCCGGTGCTCACCCAGCTCGGCCTCCAAGCGGGCCGCCTCGGCGCCGTGCACCTCGGCGGTGCGTGCGGCCCGCACGTGCGGCAGCACGTCGTCGTACCAGCGCTTGGCGGCGGAGCGCTCGGCGAGCAGCTCGAGATAGCGGCCGTAGCGCTCGGGCACCAGCTCGAGGGCATCGCGCTGGGCGCGGGCGGTCTCGAGTTGGCGGTGGATCCCGCGCAGGTGGGCGAAGTCCTCGACGGCCCCGTCGGCGGCCGCGAGCGTGGCCGGGGCCTCGAGCACCTCCTGGCGGAAGAAGAGGTTCACGCCGCGGTCCAGGCCCTTGCCGTTCTGCAGGGTGCGCAGCAGGCTGAACGCCTTGTCGTGGTCGATGCCGAGGCGGCGGCGGAAGCGCTCGGCGAACGTCTTGTGGGTGTCGTAGACCTCGAACCCGGTCAGCGCCTTCGACAGGGTGGACGCGGAGAAGCGGCGGGAACCGGGCTGGGCGAGCTGCTCCTCGAGAGCGGCCGTGTCGAGGGGGCCGTCGCCGATGACGTAGTGCTTGCCGACCTGGCCCTCGAGCCCGCCGGAGGGCACGTCGAAGAGCGCGGCGATGCACGTCTGGGAACCAAGCCCGTTCTCGTAGACGAGTCCGACGGCGCTCCACGTCGAGCCGGGGCGCTGCGCGACGACGCCGTCGGCCGTCTTGAACTGCCGCCCGCGCATGTACGAGTAGGTGGTGCGGCGGTCGCGTCGGGTCGAGGCCTCGTGGGCGGACTCGTTCAGACGCGGGAGAGCATGGAAGATGTGCCCGATGCCGTCGAACAGCGTGGACTTGCCGACGCCGGGGTGGCCCGTGAGCAGCGTGCCGTGCCGGTCGACGTAGAGGCTGTGCCGGCCGTGGAACGTGCCCCAGTTGATGACCTGGATCTCGCGCAGCCGGTGCTGGCCCGGGTTGACGGACTCGCCGAGCGGGAGGGTGTACTCGATGCCCATCTACGCGTTCTCCTTCGTCTCGGTCGCCTCGAACAGGTCGTCGTCGACGGCGGATGCGGCGCTCGGCGCCTCGTCGAGCGGCACCGATCCGGCGTCGGTGCGTTCGATCGCCGCGAGGTAGGCGGGGATCTCGTCGATCGTCGTGAACGGCAGCGCGAGCGCCAGCGCCGCGGAGACCCGGTACTCGTGCTCGAGCTCGGTCGGCACCACGAGCTTCAGGGCCAGCAGGCGCGCCAGCGAGGAGTCGGTGAGTTCCTCGAGCCGCTTGTCGTCGACGGCGCCCGGCTGCCGGTGCTCCTCGAGGATGTCGCGGGCGCCCGCCCGCGAGATGACCGGATCCGTGCCGGTGCCGGCGTGCCGCTCGAGCAGCAGCCGCAGCCGCAGGGCGAGCAGTGTCTCCTCACGGCGCAGGGGGCGGCGCGGGGCGATCGGCGTCGTGTGCGGCTCGTCCATCTCGACCGGCGCCAGCAGCGCGATCTTGCGGTCCTCGTCGATGACCAGGTGCAGGAACAGCTCGGAGACGAACGCGGAGATGTCTTCGCGCCGGTCCAGGATCCGCTGCCACAGCTTCGCGTCTCCGGTCCCGTCGACGTACGGCCCGCGCAGCAGCCGCACGAGCGCCTGGCGCAGGGGCAGCTCGAACCGGCCGGCGTCGCCCTCGAACAGGGCCCCGTCGGGGATGGGATCGTTCATGCTGTCTCCTCGGTTCTCGTGGCCGCGGTGCCGTGCGCGGCAGCGAATTCGGGTGCGTACGTCACGCGCGGCAGGTAGGCCGTGCGCTCGGAGCCGTCGACCTGCCGGATGTCGACGGCTTGGAAGTCGGTCGTGTCCAGGGCGGCCGCGTCGGTGATCCGGGCGAGCTCGATCAGGTACCGGACCGAGTTCAGGTGGCGGTGCTGCGGCTCGAGCGTCTCGAAGACCTCCCCGAGCGTCACCGAACGCCCGCCGCCGGCGGGCGCCGCCGTCGTGCGGGATTCCAGGGCGTGCACGACGGCGGCGCGCAGCACGCCCGTGTCGGCGCCGGGGGTGATGGGGGTGCGGTGGATGTCGGCGGCGGAGAGGGGCGGCGGGTCGGCGAGCTTCGGCGGGGCGACGTGCTCGGCGGGGTCGAAGATGCCGAGGTCGGCGAGCGTCGCGAAGTGCGGTTCGTAGAGGCTCAGCGGCGCGACGGGCGTGCGCGGGCGCAGCGCTGGCGAGGCGGCCGTGGCGAGCTCGGCGGCGCGGATGGCACGGCGGAGCTGCTCGGACTCGCGCAGCTCGTCCGACTGGACGTAGGCGTGCAGGGACTCGGAGAGCTTTCCGTAGGTCGCATGCACCTCGGTGGCCTGGCGCCGCAGCTCACGCAACATGTTCGCGATCGTGTGGCGCTCGCCGGCGGTGAGGTCGTCGACGAAGCCGCGCGCGAGGACCTCGGTGACGGCCTCGCGGAAGCGGGCCTGCTGGGCGGGGTCGTTGAGGAAGTCGGTGAAGCCGCGGAACGTCTCGCCCTCGGGCGTCGAGCGGAGCTGGCGGTCGCCCTCGAGCACCTGGCCGACCGCGACGCCCTTGGAGACGGAGGACTCCATGATCTCCTGGCGGATCCCGTGCAGCATCTCCTGCACGCCGTCGCGCATGCGCTTGAAGTCGGCCGGCAGGTTGGCGGCGAGGTCGAGGATGCTACGGGCGGCGGCGACGGCGCCGTCGTCGGAGAGCATGGCCGGCGCCTCGCCGCTGCGCAGCGCGTCGAGCCGGGCGCGGCGGTCGGCGATCTCGGACTCGAGCTGGCGGATGCGGGCCTCGGGGTCCGGGTCGGTCTCGTGGGCGAGGGATTCGAGGCTCGAGAGCAGTGCGGAGAGGCGGGAGGAGTTCAGGTTGGTGCCGGAGCCGGCGACGGAGTCGAGGAAGCGCAGGACGCGGGCCGTGTGCGCCGTCGGCTCGTAGACGAAGAAACCGTCGACGAGCGGACGCGCGAGGAACCCCGCCTTGACCCACGAGTCGGCGTACTGGGCGGCGCGCCAGGCGTCGTTGAGCGGGACCTCGGGGGAGTCGGCGCGCAGCTGCTTGAGGAACGTGTCGAGGCTCGCGTGGAACGCCTCGAGCGCGACGCGCGGCGCCGCGGACGTGAATTCGGCGCGCAGGAAGGCGGCGACCCAGGGCGCGGCCGAGAGGAGCTTCCACCCCGCGGATTCGCGAAAGTCCAGCTGGTCGGCCCAGGTGGCGACAGCGGGGTGGGGGAGGCGCATGCGGTGCTTTCTCGAGACGAACAAGTGGCGGACGTCCGCCCTGGTGCCGGGCCTGCTCGCGCCCGGGCATCCGATTCTAGGCCACGGTGCTGAACACGCGCTGGTCGAAGTGCTCTGCGCCTCAACACCGTGCGCGAACACCGTGCGCGCGAGGGCCGGGGCCGAGTCAGCGCATGGTGTCGAACCGGGCGCGGAGCACCTGGTACGCGCCGTAGAGCACCAGCCCCGCGGCCAGGGCCAGCAGCCACCATGGGCCGTACGGCTGGTCCCGCACGGACTGCAGCGCGCCGTCGAGCCCGCGGGAGTCGTTCGGGTCGTTCTGGACGGTGGCGACGACGAACAACAGGCCGAGGGAGGCCAGAACGAGCCCCTTGGCGATGTACCCCGCCGTGCCCAAGATCGTGGTGACGAGGCGGATGGGGCTGTTGGGCAGCGTGTGCAGGTCCTTGGGGAAGCGGCGGGAGAGGCCCTTGTAGATGTGATAGCCGGCGACGACGAGGATCGCCACCCCGACGCCGATGAGCAGCGCCGAGCCGGCCGGGTTCTTCATGAGTTCGGCGGAGAGGCTCTGCGTGCTCTCCGCGGAGCTGCTCCTCGCTCCGAGCGCGTAGCGCAGGATCGTCACCGCGATGGTGAGGTAGACCGCCGTCGTGCCGGCATTCTTGAGGCGACCCGTAACCTTTTCACGGCCGAACAGCGCCCGGCCCAGCATCCACAGCCCGAGCAGGGCGCAGGCGGCGCCGGCGAGCACGAGGCCCGCGACACCGAACGGCCGCGCGGCGACGGCCTGCAACGCGCCGGTGTGATCGGCGTCCGCGCTGCCGCCGAGGGCGACGATCGCCGTCAGCCAGCCGAGAATCATGTGCAGCACGCCGCTGGTGACGTAGCCCGACCGGGCGAGCGCCGCGAAGCGGTCGTCGTGGACGGCGGAGCGGGCGGCGCGCAGCGGCTTCGACGTGCTGGATTCTCCGCGGTCCTTCATGAGCACAAGCATAGAGCCAGACCGCCAGCCCGGCTGGGGTGTCGACGCGTCGAGACACCGCTGTTGCCGACGTGGGACGTGCCTGCTCTAGCATTGATGAGTTGCCGAGGGGAGTGCCCTCGGCTTTCTCATGTTCGACAAAGAGGTGTACATGACCGCGTGGTCCCTGTTTACCGATCTTGGCTGGATCTGCGCCCTGCTGCTCGTGGGCGCCTTCCTGCGCGCCAAGGTGCCGTTCATCCAGAGCATCTTCCTGCCGTCGAGTCTCATCGCGGGGGTCCTGGGCCTCGTGCTCGGCCCGAAGATGCTCGGGATCATTCCCTTCTCCTCGGAGATCTCCAGCTACGCGGGTGTCTTGATCGCCGTGGTCTTCGCCGCCTTGCCGTTCACCTCCAAGGTGGCCTCGCTCAAGGGCGTAATGCGGTCCGTGGGGACGATGTGGGCGGTGTCGCAGTCGGCGGTGGTCCTGCAATGGGGTGTGGGGCTGCTCTTCGCGCTCGGCGTCGTCAGCATCTTCTTCTCCTCGGTTCCGGACGGTTTCGGGCTGATGATCGCCACGGGATTCATGGGTGGGCACGGCACGGCCGCCGCCATCGCCGAGAGCTTCGGCGACCGCTGGCCCGAAGCGGCGAGCCTGGGCATGACGGCCGCGACCGTGGGCATCATCGTCTCCGTCGTGGGCGGCATCATCCTCATCAAGATCGAGTCCATGCGCGGCAACACGGTCTATCTCTCGCATTTCAAGGACCTGCCGCGCAGCCTGCGCACGGGCATGATCGAACCAGAGAAGCGAGAATCGATCGCCTCAAGCCCCGTCTCCTCGATGTCGATCGACCCGATGATCTACCACGCCGGAGTCCTCTTCGCGATCGCCGGTCTCTCCTACGTGATCTCCGACTGGGCCGGGTCCATGGTGGAGGGCCTGAACATCCCGACCTTCTCCGTCGCGTTCATCGTCGGGTACCTGGTGTTCGGCGTGATGACCAAGGCCGGCGCCCTGCGCCACTTCGACACCCGGCTCTTCGAACGCACCTCGAGTTCGTCGACCGACCTGCTGGTCGCGTTCGGGATCGCCTCGATCGACCCGGCCATTGTCGTCGCCTACGCCGGACCGCTCGCGCTGCTGATGGTCTTCGGGATCGTCGCGATGGTGGGGTTCTACTTCTTCGTCGCCAAGCGCTTCTTCACCGACCACAAGGTCGAGCAGTCCGTTTTCACGTGGGGCTGGGGCACGGGAACGGTCGCGATGGGGATCGCCCTCCTGCGCGTCGTCGACCCTCAGATGCGATCCAAGACCCTCGACTACTACGGCCTGGCCTACATCCCCATCGGCTTCGGCGACATCGCCTTCGTCGCGTTGCTGCCGGCGCTGATCATGGCCGGCCTGGCCTGGCCGGCGGCGATCACGCTGACTGTCGCCGGGGTCGCGATCCTCACCGCAGCGAGGCTGCTGCGCCGGAAGGGTGCGCAGTCGCCGGACGAGGTCAAGGTCCCGGCCGCCGTCGACTGATTTTCAGGAGATTCCTAGCGGGCCGGGGTTCACAGGCCGCGGGCCGGATTCTACGCTGAAAAGACCGGTCCCGTTGAAGGGACCCCGCCTGCGGGGCCGGACGAGCTGATCCTGAACGGACGCTCGAACGCCGACCCGAAGGAGTGCATCATGGCAACGGTCTCCGAACGCATCGAAGTCCTCGTCCCCGTGAGTACCGCCTACAACGAGTGGACGCAGTTCGAATCCTTCCCGCGGTTCATGCACGCTGTCCAGGACGTCACACAGGTCGACGACGCCACCAACCGCTGGACGGTCTCCGTCGCGGGCGTCGAACGCACCTTCCGGACCCGTATCACCGAGCAGGTGCCCGACGAGGTCATCGCCTGGGAGACCATCGATGGCAAGGGCCACAACGGGCGCGTGACGTTCACGTCGATCGAGGTGGCCGAGTCGGAACCGGACCCGGACAACCTGCACGTCGCGGGCTCAGGCCCGTTTGTGGCCGGGCTCGAGGTGACGGCGGCGACGCGCGGCCTGCACGTCACTCCGGAACCCGAGGAGCCGGCCATGCCGAAGGGCCGACCGGGCACGCTCGTCGAGGTCGAGATCACGTGGGACGACGAGACGTTCCTCGAGAAGCTCGGCGACAAGCTGGGCCTCGACGACGCTCAGGTGAAGCGGGATCTGCGCCGGTTCAAGAAGCTCGTCGAGGCCGAAGGGGCCGAGGGCGAATGGCGCGGCGAGATCCACGATGGGTAGGGGCCGGGATCACGCGATCGTGAAGCCGCCGTCGATGCGCAGGTCCGCCCCGTTGACCATGGCCGCCTCCGTCGAGACGAGGTAGAGCGCGGCCGCCGCGACCTCCCGCGGCTCCGCGAAGCGCCGGGCGGGGATCTGGGCTTTGTGCGCCTCGCCGCGCGGACCCGCCCAGGCCTCGCGGCCCATGTCGGTGAGCACGACCGTCGGCGAGAGCGTGTTGGCCGTGACCCCGTGCGGGCCGAGTTCCCGGGCGAGTGAACGCGTAAGACCGAAGAGCCCCGACTTGGACGCGGCGTAGGCCGCGTGGTCCTCGAGCGCGACGTGCGCCGCCTGCGAGGCGATGTTCACGATGCGGCCGTACCCGGCGCGCTTCATGTGCGTCGCCACGGCCCGGCAGGCGGCGAACGTCCCGGTGAGGTTGACGCCGATCACCCGGTCCCAATGCTCGTCGGGGACCTCCGTGACCGGGGCCAGCAGGGCGATGCCCGCTGAGTTCACGAGGATGTCGATCCGCCCCAGGGCGCTGGCGAGGTCGTCCACGGCGCGCGTGAGCGCATCGCGGTCCGTGACGTCGACGGCGAGGGTACGCGCCTCCAGACCGTCGGCGGCAAGCGCATCCGCCGCGGCGCCCAGGGCGGCGGCGTCGCGGTCGGCCAGCACGACGACGGCGCCTCGTTCCGCGAGCGCGCGGGCGATCGCGTTGCCCAGGCCGGACGCGCCGCCGGTGACGATCGCCGTGCGGCCGGTCAGGTCGAAGAAGCCGCCGCCCATCAGCAGGCCCCCGTCTGTTCGAACGCGGTGATGGAGCGGACCTTCTCCTGTGAGGGGCTCTCCGGGTCGAACGCGTAGCCGAGCCACTCGGACGCCAGGCGCCGCGCCAGCTCGCGGCCGATCACGCGCTGGCCCAGGCAGAGGACCTGGGCGTCGTTGGAGAGGACCGAGCGCTCCACGGAGAACGAGTCGTGGGCCGTCACGGCGCGGATCCCCGGCACCTTGTTGGCCGAGATGGCGACTCCGAGGCCGGTGCCGCAGATCAGGAGGGCACGGTCGGCGCGGCCGTCCGCGACAAGCTGTGCCGCTTCGACGGCGATGCGGGGGTAGGGGGTGTGCCCGTCGGCGTCGACCCCGACGTCGATCACGGACGCGACGCGGGCGTCGGCCTCGAGGTCGGCCCGAATCGCCTCCTTGTAGTCGAACCCGGCGTCGTCGCAGCCGACGACGAGGCGCAGTTGCTGGGTGCTCATGGTGTCTCCTTCGGGGTGCGCTGTCAGCGCACGTGGGTGGCCAATGCGGTGATGATCAGGGACAGCGACGTGGCGCCGGCGTCGGGTGTGCCGACGCTCTTCTCAGCGAGGGGGCGGGCGCGCCCGAGTGCGGGCCGCAGCGACGCCGTCGCCTCCGCCGCTGCGGTGGCCACGGCGGCGGCCGCGGACCAGGCCGCGGGCAGCGCTTCGCCGTCGTCGACCGCGGACTCGAGCGTCGCGGCGAAGGGCGCGAGCGCGTCGATGAGCGTCTTGTCGCCCACCTCGGCCTTGCCGAGTCCGGTTATCGAGTCGCGAAACGCCCGGACGGCGGCGACGGCGTCGCGCGCGGTGTACCGCTCGGCCGTGTCGTCGAGTTCGTTGCCGGCGGCCTCGAGGGCTGCGCCCCAGAGGATGCCGGAGGTGCCGCCGGCGTCGTCGGCCCACGCGCGACCGGCGGCGCGCAGCACTGCCCGCGGCCCGGCCTGGTCCGGCACCGACCGGCCCGCCGCGGCGGCGGCCGAGATGCCGCGCACCATGCCGCGGCCGTGGTCGCCGTCGCCGGCGACGGCGTCGATCCGGCCCAGCTCGGCGCTGTTCTCCTCGAGCAGGGACTGCACGGAGTCGAGCGCGCGGCGGACCGATGCGGCGAGGTCGACGCCGGTGGCGGACGCCTCGACGAGCGGCGCGGCGGCCGCCGTCGTGCGGACGAGGTCCGCGGCGGCGGCACGCGCCGGGACGGCCGCGCCGACCCGCCGGAACGCCGGGGTGTACGCGTCGGCCGTCCACCAGCGCTCGAGGTCCGGATCGAGCCACATCAGCGTCAGCGAGCAGCCGCCCATGTCGAGGCTCGTCACGAGCTCGCCGACCTCCGGCTGCACGACCTCGTACCCGCGCTCGGCCAAAAGGCGCGACACCCGCCCCCAGAGCAGGAACAGCTCCTCGTACTTGGTGTCGCCCAGCCCGTTGAGCACGGGTGCGACGCGGCGGCCGGCGCCCTCCGGGGCCTCGGCGAGGACGCGGTCGACGAGAAGCTGCGCGAGCTCGTCGGCGGACATGAGCGGGATGTCCTTGATCCCGGGCTCGCCGTGGATGCCGAGCCCGAGGCCCAGGTGGCCGTCCGGGACCTCAAACAGCGGGGTCGCCTCCCCGGGCATCGTGCATCCGGAGAACGCGACGCCGAGCGTGCGGGTCGCGTCGTTTGCGCGGTTGCCGGCCTCCTCGACGGCGTCGAGGTCCAGCCCCTGGGCGGCCGCGGCGCCCAGGACCTTGAAGACCGTGAAATCGCCGGCGATGCCGCGGCGCTTGGCTGGGTCGTCCGCCGAGGCGATGTCATCGGTGACGACGACGAGGCGGGCGTCGATCCCCTCGGCGGCCAGGCGTTGCTGGGCGAGGCCGAAGTTCATGTTGTCGCCGGCGTAGTTTCCGTAGGTGAAGACCACCCCGCGGCCCTGGCTGGCGGCCCGGGCGACGTTGGCCGCCCAGTTCGCCGACGGGGAGGTGAAGATGTTCCCGACGACGGCACCGGCGGCGAAGCCCGGGCCGACGAGCCCGGCGAACGCCGGGTAGTGGCCGGAGCCGCCGCCGACGACGACCGAGACCTGCTCGGAGCCGGGTGCGGAGGCGGACACGACGCCGCCGTCGACGCCGACCAACCGGTCGGAGTACAGGTCAAGGAAGCCGGCGAGCTGGTCCTCCATGAAGCGGGCGGGATCGTTGAACAGGGTAGTCATGAGTCGGGAGTCCTTACGAGTGGATCAGGCGTCGGCGGGGGACGTGGTCACGGGTGCGGCACGGCGGCCGAAGAGCCGGCCGTATTTCTCCTTGGCCTCGTCCTCCGGCACTTTGAGGTGGCGGATCATCGCGAAGGCGCAGGCGTACAGGGCAACGAACGTCCATACGACGACGGAGTTCCGCGTGAAGTCGTCCCAGCCCAGGCCGGCGGCGATGTTGAAGACAATCGCGACGACGGCGGAACCGAGGAACGTGGCGCCGCCGGCCGCCGTCGTATACATCGCGATGGCCGCGCCGCGGTGGTTCGGAGCGAGGGCCGGCATGATCGCGCCCATCGGCACGAATCCGGCGAGCAGGCAGCCGAAGATGCAGCCGGCCACGACGGAGGCGATGTAGCCCCACGTCGAGCCCGCCGGCACCATGTGCGGGACGTACCACCAGAGCAGCAGGCCGATCGCGGAGCCGGCGATGCCGAACCACTTGACGGTGCGGCGCCAGCCCCAGCGGTCGCCGATGGCGCCGAAGACGGCGTTGACGAGGATGTTCGTCGCGTACACGGCGACGGTCATGGCGAGCCAGCGGGACTGGCCCCAGCCGAGCGTCGTGGAGATGACGGCGGGGAGCATGATGAACATGCCGAACTGCGGGGCGGTGTTGATGAGGCGGATGAGGAAGCCCATGGCGACCTTGCGGTTCGTGAACGTCAGGCGCAGCCCGGCGGTCAACACCTGCGCCGCGGACTCGCCGGCGGGGGCGATCCGCTGCGATCCCCGGGCGTCCTTGATGCCGAACCAGGAGATCAGGAAACCGGCCGCGACGAGCACCGCGGCGAGCCACATGGCCCCCGTCTCGCCGGCGCGCCCGCCGCCGAAGGTCGGGATCGCGCCGATGGCGACGAGCGAGCCCAGGGTCGGCAGGCCGCCCGTGTACATCACGTAGAACCAGCCGATGGCGGTGGAGTTGCGCTCCGGCGGGGCGGTGATATTGACCCAGACGATGAAGGCGAACGCGAACATCGGGAAGCCGAAGCCGCGCAGGAAGTATGTCACGGCGGCCATCTCGAGGCTGCCCGCGGACAGGGAGATCAGGAACAGGACCTGGAAGACGAGGAAAATCGCCGCGCCGATCGCCATCACGCGGCGCGGGCCGAACAGGTCGGAGAGCGATCCGCCGAGGTAGGAGGCGATGAGCACGGCCACGGAGTGCCCGGTGATGATGGAGGAGATCGTGGCCTCGGGGGAGCCGAGGACGTCCACCATGTGCGGAGTCAGGATGTTGGACTCGAGGCCGACGGCCGTCATGACGAGGAGCAGGCCCAGGAAGCCGAAGCGCAGCATGTGCGGCATGCCGGCCCGGTCCAGGCGCGTCTCGTCGGGGTGCCCTGCGGGCAGCGGGCGGGCGGCGGTTCCGGTGGTGCTCATGCTGTCTCACCGCCCTGCAGGTTCGCGGCCGAACCGGACGGGACGGGCCCGTTCGGGAGGATCGAGACCTTGACCGAGCCGCCGGCGGAGTCGGCGACCATGTCGAGGGCCTCCTGGAAGCGCTCGAGCGGGAACTGGTGCGTGCAGATCGTCTCCATGGGCAGCGTGCCGCTCTCGATGAGCTTGATCGCCGCCGGCCAGCAGTGCGGGCCGAGGTGCGCGCCGAGGACGTCGAGCTCCTTGTCGTCGGAGATGATCGACCAGTCGACGCTCGGCTTGTCCTTGAAGACGGAGTACTCGACGAACCGCCCCAGCTTGCGCAGCAGGTTCAGGCCCTGCCCGACGGCGGAGGGGTGCCCGGTCGCCTCGATGTAGACGTCCGCGCCGTAGCCGCCCGTGAGCTCCTTGACGGCCGCGACGGCGTCGGTCCGTGCGATGTTGATGACGACGTCGGCGCCGCACGCCGTGGCGAGCTCGAGCTTCTCATCCAGCATGTCGAGGGCGATGATGCGCAGCGGGTTCTTCTGCCGCGCCCCGGCGATCGCGGAGAGGCCGATCGGGCCGGCGCCGGCGACCACCACGGTGTCCTCGAACTGGATGGAGGCGCGCTCGACGGCGTGCATGGCACAGGAGAGCGGCTCCGAGAAGGCGGCGAAGTGGCCGGGCAGGTCGGCGGCGACCCGGTGCGTGAGGGCCCGGGTGGGGACCAGCACGTACTCGGCCATGGCGCCGTCGTGCCCCTTGAACCCGAACATCTCGTGCGGCTCGCACATCCAGTAGATGCCGCGGGAGCAATAGAAGCAGTCGGTGCACGGCACGATCTGCTCGCACGCGAGGCGGTCGCCGAGGCCGACGCCGCGGGTCTCCAGCGCGCCGTCGCCTGCGGCGACGACCGTGCCGACGAATTCGTGCCCGGGGATGCGGTCGCGCTCGGCCCAGGCCGGCTTGTGCGCCCCGCCCCAGAACTTCTCCGCGCCCTGGTAGCACTTCAGGTCCGAGGCGCAGACGCCGACGGCGTCGGTGCGCAGGAGGAGCTCGCCCGGCCCCGGGGTCGGCACAGGTCGCTCCTCGAGTCGGTAGTCCTCTGGGCCGTGTACGACGACGGCCCGCATCGTCGCGGGCAGGTTCGTCCCGCTGGGGGCGGGGATGGTGGTTGCCTCAGTCACGCTGATCACTCCTTGACACATGGTCATCTCGGTTAGGTCGACGCTGCGGCGGGCCTGTCGAGGTGTGGCGCAGACCATGTGCGTGGCGTCACAACCCATAGTGAGCGACTCGCGAACAAACGTCAAGCACATATGTTCACAGGGAGGATTTGGCGCGATACGGTGGAAGTGCTCCAGTACGATGAGGGCGGAGGCGAATGTGACGGAGAATGCAGAACGACCGGAAGTGGGGGCGGTAACCGACGAGATCGGCCACGCCGAACTCGATCGGTTGTACCGGGCTGCGCAGATGTACTACGAGCAGGGCGCCACGCAAGCGCAGGTCGCCGAGCAGCTGCAGGTCTCGCGGCCGTCGATCAGTCGCATGCTCGGGGAGGCCCGGCGTCTGGGGATCGTGGAGATCCGCGTGCACAAGCCGAGTGCGGTGGGCACGGATGCGCTCGCCGAGCAGCTACGCGATGCCCTGGGGCTCGACGAGGTGCATCTTGCGCCCGGAGACCAGTCCGGCCGGCTCGGTGCCGGGCTGGCGCCGGCGACCCGGCAGGCCCTGCGCGACGTCGCTCTCAATGCGGGCGATGTGCTGCTCGTCGCCTCAGGTGAGACGACCTACTCGCTGGCTCAGCAGCACCTGGGTGACTTCGGCGGGATCATCGTGGCCCCGGCCGTCGGCGGGCAGGCGGAGCCGGACCCGTGGCATCAGACCAACGAGGTCGTCCGGGCCTTCACGGCGGCCTCCGGCGGCTACCCGCACTACCTCTTCGCCCCGTCGATGCCGTCGGCGCCACTGCTGGAGGCCTTGCAGGACGACCCGGGATACCGGCAGATTGTCCAGGACTGGGAGACCGCCAAGGTCGCGATCGTCGGCATCGGCGCGCCGGCCCTCTCCCGTGAATCGATCTCCCGTTCCGTTCCGCGCGAGCACCCGAATCTGGAGCGCTCGGTGGGAGACGTGTGCCTGGCCTTCTTCGACGAGGAGGGGTGCGAGGTGGAGTTCCCGGGCAGTGAGCGCATGGTTCGGATCCCGCGGAGCACGCTGACGCGCATCCCGACGCGCATCGCGGTCGCCGTCGGCACGCGCAAGGTCCCGAGCATCCGCGTTTCGGCGCGGTCCGGCTGGTTCAACGTCCTCGTCACGGACGAGGTGACGGCCCGCGCGATCCTGCACGCCGGATGAGCCGTTGCTAGGAGGCTGAGCCGTCGGCGAGGAAACCCCGCAGGAGTGCGGCGGTGCCCTCGAGATGCTCGAGCATCAGCGTGCGGGCCAGCGCCGAGTCGCCCGTGAGGATGGCCGTGGTGATCCGCGTGTGCTGTTCGTCGGAGTGGGCGATGTTCGTCTCCAGGAACGGGATGCGGTCCAGCAGCTGGCTCGTCGCCGCGCGCGCTTCCGCGACCGAGGCGGCGAGCATCGACGACCCGGAGAGCTCGGCGATGGTGACGTGGAAGCGGGCGTCCAAGGGGCGGTAGTGCGCCGGCTCTGCTGCGCGCAGCGCCTCCAGTGCGGCATTCAGTTCCGTGCGCTGGGCAGCCGTCAGTGCCGCCCGTGCGGCGAGCTCCGCGGCGGCCGGTTCGACGACGGCGCGGTAGACCAGCACGTCCTCAACTCGCCCCTGGTCCTCGGAGCGCAGTTCAGCTGTCTCAGCGGGCGGCTCCGCGGCGACGAAGGCTCCGCCGTAGCGGCCGCGCTGAATGGTGATGAAGCCGGCGGCCTGAAGCTCCGCCAGTGCCTCCCGCAGCGTCGCCCGGGAGACACCGAGCGACTCGGCCAGCTCGCGCTCGGCGGGCAGTTTTCGCCCCGGCGCGAGGACGCCGAGCCGCATCCCGCGCAGGAGCTGCTCCATGGTCTCCTCGAAGACGTTGCCGCGCCGGACCTGCCCGAGGTGACGCAGCGGGCCCGCGGTCGTCGGCGTTTCCAGCTCTTCGGTCATGTCCTCAGCATTCCACAGTGCGGAGGTACCTCAAAGGCCTGATTACATACTTTTAACATGTGCATTCCTCTGAACCTGTTGACAGCATGCTGTGACGCGGTTCACGATAGGTGAGTTCAAAGGACTGAAAACAGTCCAATAACCATCGTTCGCTCACCGACAGCGAGGCATCATGGCGCGGAAAACCCACATCGACTACCAGGACGTCGATCAGCACTACCTCGAACACCGGCAACTGAGGCGCGGCGCCGCAGGATGGATCCTGCTGGCCGGGCTCGGCGTCGCCTACGTCATCTCCGGCGACTTCTCCGGCTGGAACCTGGGCCTGGGCGTGGGCGGCTGGGGAGGCCTGCTCATCGCGTTCGTGCTCATGGGCATCATGTACACGGGCATGGTCCTCGGCCTCGCCGAGCTCTCGTCGACGCTGCCGACTGCGGGCGCCGGCTACGGGTTCGCGCGCCGAGCGCTCGGGCCGCTCGGCGGCTTCGCCACCGGCATGGCCGTGCTCATCGAATACGCCGTGGCCCCCGCGGCGATCGCCACGTTTATCGGCGGATACATCGAGGCGCTCGGCCTCTTCGGGATCACCAACTCGTGGCCGGTCTACCTGATCACCTATCTGGTCTTCATCGGCATCCACCTCCGCGGCGTCGGCGAGGCACTCAAGGTGATGTTCGGGATCACGGCCATCGCCGTCGTCGCCCTCGCCGCCACGGTCTTCGGCCTGCTGCCGAAGTTCGACGCGACCCGGCTCTTCGACATCGTGCCCGACGGCTCTGTGGGCTCCAGCGCGTTCCTGCCGTTCGGCATCTCCGGGGTGCTGGCGGCCCTCGTGTTCGGCATCTGGTTCTTCCTCGCTGTCGAGGGCGTCCCGCTGGCCGCCGAGGAGTCGGCGAACCCCGCGAAGGACATGCCGCGCGGCATCATCACGGCGATGATGATCCTGCTCGTCTTCGGCGCCTTCATGCTCGTGCTCGTTCCCGGGGCAGCCGGAGCGGCGGCGATGAGCACTTCCGACTCGCCGCTGCCGGAGGCTCTGCGGGCGGCCCTCGGGCCGGACTCCGCACTCGCGGACTTCGTCAACTACGCAGGGCTCGCCGGGCTGATCGCGAGCTTCTTCTCGATCGTCTACGCGTACTCGCGCCAGCTCTTCGCCCTCTCCCGGGCCGGCTACCTGCCACGCTTCCTGTCGCTGACCTCCAAGCGACGCACCCCCTGGGTGGCCCTCCTCGTGCCCGGCACCATCGGCTTCGTCCTCGCGGCGGCGACGGGCGACGGCGGGCTGCTCATCAATATCGCCGTCTTCGGCGCCGCGGTCTCCTACGTGCTCCTGAATCTGAGCCACATCGTCCTGCGGTTCAAGGAGCCGAACCTCGAGCGCGGCTACCGCACCCCTGGCGGCGTCGTGACGACCGGCATCGCCCTCGTCCTCGCCGTCGTGGCACTCGCCGCCACCTTCGTCGTCGACGTCTTCGCGGCGGGCATCACCGCCGTCGTCTTCCTCCTGGCCCTCGCCTACTTCTGGTTCTACAGCCGCCACCGGCTCGTCGCCTCGGCACCGGAAGAGGAGTTCGCGCTCATCGAACGTGAAGAAAGCAACCTGAACTGACCCCGTGAAGGAAACCATGACACCGAACCACGTCACGACCGCAACGACCGCGCAGACCGCCGCCGCGGACAGCCCGACCCGCAACGAGCGCATGCTCTCCGTCGAGCAGCTGACCCGCGACATCACCGACGGCGAGATCGACTCCGTCATCCTCGCCTTCACCGACATGCAGGGCCGCCTGCAGGGCAAGGTCATCCACGGCGGGTTCTTCGCCGATTCCGTGCTCCGGGACGGCACGGAGGCCTGCAACTACCTGCTCGCCGTCGACACCGACATGAACACCGTCGACGGGTACTCGCTCACCAGCTGGGACACCGGCTACGGCGACATGGAGTTCCTGCTGGACTACCAGACCATCCGCCGCGTCCCGTACCTGGAGAAGACCGCCATCATCCAGGTGGATCTGGCGACCACCGACGGCCGGCCTGTCCCGGTCTCGCCCCGGTCCCTGCTGCGCGCGCAGCAAGACAAAGCGGCCGGGCGCGGGCTCAAGGCCCTCGCCGGGACGGAGCTCGAGTTCGTCATGTACGAGGACTCGTACGAGTCCGCCTCGGAGCGCGACTACCGGGGTCTCACCCCGGCGAACCGCTACAACGTCGACTACTCGATCCTTGGGTCGATGCGCGTGGAGCCGCTGCTGCGGGACATCCGCAACGCGATGTACGCGGCGGGCATGACAGTCGAGTCGGCCAAGGGCGAGTGCAACCTCGGCCAGCACGAGATCGCCTTCAAGTACGACGACGTCGTCACCACTGGCGACAACCACACCTTCTACAAGCTCTCGGCCAAGCACATGGCCTCCCAGCGCGGGCAGTCGATCACGTTCATGGCCAAGCCCAACCAGCGCGAGGGCTCGAGCTGTCACATCCACATGTCGCTGCGCGGGCTCGACGGCTCGCTCGCGTTCTGGGACTCCGAGAAGGGGGAGCGCACCGCGCTGTACAACCACTTCATCGCCGGCATCCTCGCGACGATGCGCGAGTTCACGCTGTTCTACGCGCCAAACATCAACTCCTACAAGCGCTTCGCCAAGGGTTCGTTCGCGCCGACGGCGGTGGCCTGGGGACTGGACAACCGCACCTGCGCGGGACGCCTCGTCGGGGAAGGATACGGCGCGCGGATCGAGAATCGGCTCCCGGGCGCGGACGCGAACCCGTACCTGGCGATGTCCGCGATGCTCGCCGGCGGCCTCTACGGGATCGAGCACGAGCTCGAGCTGCCGGCGATGATGCAGGGCAACGCGTACGACTCGGACGCCGAACACGTCCCGCACACGATGGCCGAGGCCCGCGACCTCTTCGCGAACTCGCAGATCGCCCGCGAGGTGTTCGGCGAGGAAGTGGTCAAGCACTACACGCACTACGCCGACATCGAGCTCGAGCAGTACAACGCGGCCGTGACCGACTGGGAAGTCAGGAGGGGATTTGAACGCCACTGAACCGGCGGCGGGCGGCGCCTACCGCCCGCGTATCGGACTGACCACGTACTTCCAGCGCGCCAGCTGGGGCGTGTGGGACGGCACGGCCGCGATTGTTCCGGCGAGCTACGTGCACCGGGTCGTGGAGGCCGGGGGCACGCCCCTGCTGCTGCCGCCGCTCGGCACGGACCCGTCCGTCGTCGACCTTCTCGACGGGCTCATCGTCATCGGCGGGGTCGACGTGGACCCGGCCGGATACGGGCAGGAACCGCACCCGACGACGGCGTCGCAACCGGAGCGCGACCTGCACGACGTCGCGCTGACGCGCGCCGCGATCGACGCCGCGCTGCCGCTGTTCGCGATCTGCCGCGGGATGCAGGTGCTCAACGTCGCCTACGGCGGATCGCTGCACCAGCACCTGCCCGAGATCGTGCCGGACGCGCAGCAGCGCTACCAGCCGGCCCCGGGGCGCTTCGGCACCGTCGACTTCGCCGTCGCTGACGGGACGCTCTCCTCGCAGCTGCTCGGCCCGGCCGCGAGCTCGCCCTGCTATCACCACCAGAGCCTCGACCGGGTCGCCGATCCGCTCGCGGTGACCGCCACCGCGGCGGACGGCACCGTCGAGATGGTCGAGATTCCGTCCGCGGCGGGATGGGTTCTCGGCACCCAATTCCACCCCGAGGAGAACGCGGAGGACCTGCGGCTCTTCACCGGCTTCGTACACGCCGCCCGAACGTATGCCGAACGCCGCGGCCGCGCCCCGGCGCGCGGCACCGGAACCCCCGACGTCATGGAGGACGCCCCAGCATGAACACCTGCACCGTCATCAACCCGGCTACCGGGCAGCGCATCCGCGACGTCCAGCTCGCCGATGTCGCAGAGACCGACGCGGTCATCGCCCGCGCTGCGGCCGCCTATCCCTCCTGGCGCGAGGTGGCCCCGGCCGAGCGCGCGCGGCTGCTGCGCCGGTTCGCGAACCTGGTGGACGAGAACATCGAGTCCCTCGCCCGGCTCGAGGTCGAAAACTCCGGCCACACGATTTCCAACGCGCGCTGGGAGGCCGGGAACGTCCGCGACGTGCTGAACTACTACGCCGGCGCGCCGGAGCGGAACTCCGGGCTGCAGATCCCGGTCGACGGCGGCGTGAACGTCACGTTCCGCGAGCCCCTCGGCGTCGTCGGCATCATCGTCCCGTGGAACTTCCCGATGCCGATCGCGGCGTGGGGCTTCGGCCCGGCGCTCGCCGCCGGAAACACCGTGGTGCTCAAGCCGGCCGAGCTCACGCCCCTGACCGCCATGCGCCTCGCGGACCTGGCGCTGGAGGCGGGGCTGCCGGAGGGCGTCTTCACAGTCATCCCGGGCAAGGGCTCGGTCGTCGGCGAGCGGTTCGTGACGCATCCGGACGTCCGCAAGGTCGTCTTCACGGGCTCCACCGAGGTGGGCCAGCGCATCATGGCCGGGGCGTCCGAGCAGCTCAAACGGGTCACGCTGGAGCTCGGCGGCAAGAGCGCGAACATCGTGTTCGACGACGCCGACCTCGCCCAGGCCGCGGCCAGCGCCCCCGGCGGCGTCTTCGATAACGCCGGCCAGGACTGCTGCGCCCGCTCGCGCATCCTCGTCCAGCGCAGCGTCTTCGACGAGTTCATGGCCCTGCTCGAGCCCGCGGTCAAGGCGGTGCGGGTCGGCGATCCGGCGCTCGAGGACACGGTCATGGGGCCGCTCGTCTCCGCCCGGCAGCGGGAGGCAGTCGCCGCGTTCGTGTACGACGACGCCGGCAACCTGCGCTCGGACGTCGCCTTCCAGGGCACGGCGCCCGACGGCGAGGGGTTCTGGTTCCCGCCCACCGTCGTCGTGCCGGCGGACCCGGGAGACCGGATCCTCTACGACGAGGTGTTCGGACCGGTCGTCGCCGTCGTGCCCTTCGAGGACGAGGCGGACGCGATCCGCATCGCGAACGACTCCGAGTACGGGCTCTCCGGGTCCATCTGGACCCGCGACGTCGGGCGCGCGCTGCGCGTGGCCCGCGGAGTGGAGGCCGGCAACCTGTCGGTGAACTCCCACTCTTCGGTCCGCTACTCGACGCCGTTCGGCGGCTTCAAGAAGTCCGGCATCGGCCGGGAGCTCGGCCCTGACGCGCTGGACGCGTTCACCGAGGTCAAGAACGTTTTCATCGACACCCAGTCCTGAGCCGGCGCCGCGTGCAGAGCGGTCCGCCGGCGGAGATCAAGCAGACACAGACAGCAAGGAGAGACGCATGAGCGAGAACAACACGACGGGCGCCGCGGAAGCACCCTACGGCGGCCTGGTCACGAACCGGCTGGCCGGACGCGTGGCGACGATCACGGGCGGCGCGTCCGGCATCGGGCTGGCCACGGCCCGCCGCCTCGCCCACGAGGGCGCCAGCGTGGTCATCGCGGACATCTGCGACGAGGAGACCGGTCAGCGGGCCGCAGCCGAGGTCGGCGGGCTGTTCGTGCGCACCGATGTGACGAGCGAGGACGACGTCGTCAACCTGTTCGCCAGCACCAAGGAGAAGTACGGGTCGGTGGACATCGCGTTCAACAACGCCGGCATCTCGCCGGCGGACGACGCCTCGATCCTGGACACGGGCATCGACGCGTGGCGGAAGGTGCAGGAGGTCAACCTGACGAGCGTGTACTACTGCTGCAAGCACGTCATTCCGTACATGAAGGAGCAGGGGAGGGGCTCGATCATCAACACGGCCTCCTTCGTGGCGGTCATGGGCGCGGCGACCAGCCAGATCAGCTACTCGGCCTCCAAGGGCGGCGTCCTGTCGATGAGCCGGGAGCTCGGCGTGGAGTTCGCGCGCGAGGGGATCCGCGTCAACGCGCTGTGCCCCGGGCCGGTGAATACGCCGCTGCTCAAGGAGCTCTTCGCGAAGGATCCGGAGCGGGCGGCGCGCCGGCTCGTGCACGTTCCGCTGGGGCGTTTCGCCGAGCCGGACGAGCTGGCGGCGGCCGTGGCGTTCCTGGCCTCCGACGACTCGTCCTTCATCACGGCGAACCAGTTCCTGGTCGACGGCGGCATCGCCGGGGCGTACGTCACCCCGCTTTAGAGGTACGACGCCGGGCGGCCGCCTTCCCCGCGGGAGGCGTCGCCCGGCGCGCGTCAGGCGACGTCGTCGGGGTGGGATCCGCTGCGGAAGCCGCGGTCGAGCCCGGCGATGTGGCGCATCGTCTCCTTCTCCAGAGTGAACCCGAAGACGTCGGCGTTCTGCGCCATGCGCTCCGGCGTGCTCGCCTTGGGGAACACGATGGTGCCTTCCTGCAGGTGCCAGCGCAGCACGACCTGCGCGACCGATACGCCGTGGGCGGCGGCGATGGCGGTGAGTTCGGGGTCGTCGAGCAGGCGGCCGCGCGCGAGCGGCGACCACGCCTCGGTGGCGATGCCGAGTTCGGCGTGCACCTCGCGCAGCTCCCGCTGCTGCAGCCACGGGTGCAGCTCCACCTGGTTCACGGCCGGCACGACGTCGGCGCTCTCGAGCAGGTGCCGCAGGTGCGCGGGCTGGAAGTTGGAGACGCCGATCGCGCGGACCAGGCCGTCGTCGTGCAGTTTCTCGAGGGCGCGGTACGTCTCTGTGTAGAGGCCGCGGGCGGCGCACGGCCAGTGGATGAGGTAGAGGTCCAGGTAGTCGAGGCCGAGGTCGTTGCGGGTGGCCTCGAAGGCGCGCAAGGTGGAGTCGTAGCCCTGGTCGTCGTTCCACACCTTGGAGGTGACGAACAGGTCCTCGCGGGCCAGGCCGCCGTCGAACGCGGTGCGCAGGGCGCGGCCGACACCGGCCTCGTTGCCGTAGAGCGCGGCCGAATCGAGGTGCCGGTAGCCGGCGGCGAGGGCCTGGCCGACGATGGTCTCGGCCTCGTCTTCGGGCACCTTGTAGAGGCCGAACCCGAGCTGCGGGATCGAGACGGACGACGTCAGCGGGACGGCGGGCGCGGGCAGGGGCGATGCGTTGGTGGAGGCCATGGACCGATCGTAGCCGGAGGGGCGGCTGCTGAATCATGCGCGCGGGCGGGGAACCGGGGGTGGCCGGCTGGTATCTTGCGACGGGTGACCTACGTTCTTCGCGTCCCCGACCTGACCGATGCGCCCGAGATCGCCGAATTGCACGTGTCGACGTGGCGGGAGACCTACGGGCGCCTGCTCCCGGATGACTTCTTCGATGAGGAGCACCTGGCGGGCCGCCAGCGGATGTGGAACCACATTCTCACCCGGCGGCCGGAGGGGCTGCGCGTGTGGATCGCGGAGACCGCCGGTCGGATCGTCGGCTTCGGCCTCGCCGGGCCGAGCTACGGCGCCGGAGGAGCGGCGTTGCCGCGCGAGTTGCAGTTGTTCGCGCTCTATCTCGCATCCGATCTCCACGGCTCCGGTGCCGGTCAGGAGCTGTTGGAGGCCGTGCTCGGTGACGATCCGTCGATGTTGTGGGTCGCCCGGGAGAACCCCCGGGCCATCGGTTTCTATCGGCGCAACGGGTTCGAGTTCGACGGTGTGGAGCAGGCCGATCCAGCTGCGCCCAAGATCACGGATGCCCGGATGGTTCGCTAGAATCTCGAGTCCCGGGCCGCATTGAGGTGCGTCCGGTCAGTATGGTCCACGCGTCGCACAGGATGAATCGAGGATAAGCGTGAGCCAGAGCAACGGTGGCATGGAGATGCAGAGCCGGCAACGATGGACACTGCTGCAGATCGTCGCGGCGGTTCGTGAGTCTTGTCGGTGCCGTCGTTTCCGTGCCCGCTGCTTTCATGCTGTCGTGGGGGATCAACGAGTGGTACACGAGGATGGACTGCGGCCCGCGACCGATCGGATCAGGCTGTTATGAAGGCGAACTCGCCTCCAGCCTGTTCATTTTCGCAATGATGTACTTGCCGTTCTTCCTCTTTTCGCTCATCGTCTTTCTTGATCGCCGGGCAAGAGGTTTCGGGAACTGGTGGCCGTTCATTGTTCTTTGCGCGGTCCCCGTGGCCGTCATGCTGCTTTTCAGGATTCTCTTCATGGTCACTGCCGGGCGCTGAAGAAGCTAGCAAACGCGCCACGACGACGGCGAGTTCTAGGCGGAGCTTGCGGGCCTCAAACCCGCGTACCACCCGTCGCTGATCTCTGGGCTGGTATTTCTGTGGATAACAGAACGTTTGAGCCAAATGTTTTGATAATCTCGATAGGACGCTCGTCACACAGTCCACAGAAAGGCCCGTTCCCATGGAACTCACCTTCCTCGCCGGGGCCAGCCTCGTCGCCGCGCTGATCGTCCTGCTGATCGGCTACATCACCTTCCGGCGGGCGTACCGCGTCGCCGCGCCCAACGAGGCTCTGGTGATCACGGGCCGCGCACCGGCACGCGTCAAGGGCGGCGACATCGACCTCGAGTCCGGCACGCGCATCGTCGTTGGGTCCCGCGCCTTCGTCCGCCCGCTCTTCGACCGCGCCCACTCGGTCTCGCTGTCCTCGCGCCAGATCAACGTCGAGGTCGAGAGTCAGTCGGTCGACGGCATCTTCCTCCGCCTGCAGGCCGTCGCGCAGGTCAAGATCGGCGAAGAGGTCGGGGAGATCCGCAAGGCCGCCCAGCGTTTCCTCGACCAGCAGGACAAGATCGACTCCTACAGCCAGGAGATCCTCTCCGGCGCGCTGCGCGCCGTCGTCGGAACCCTGACCGTCACAGCGGTTCTGCAGGACCGCACGACCTTCGCACTGAAGGTCCAGGAGAATGCGGTCGACTCCATGAACAACCAGGGTCTGGTCATCGACACCCTCCAGATCATCTCTGTGGCCGACGACGGCGACTACCTGCGCAACCTCGGGCGCCCAGAGGCCTCGAAGAAGGAGCAGGAGGCGCGCATCGCCGAGTCCGAGGCCCGCCGCACATCGACTGAAGCGGAGAACCGCGACAGCCAGAAGATCGCGGAATCGCAGAAGGAACTGGACCTGCGCAACGCCACCATCGCCAAGGAGACGGCGGAGCAGCGCGCCGAGGCCGAGGCCGCCCAGGAGCTCGCCCGCTCCCGCCAGCGCCAGCAGGTACTGGACGAACAGCAGAAGATCGCCGACCAGGAGAACGACCTGCGCGAACGCGAGCTCGTCCGCGAGATCCGCAAGCCGGCCGACGCCCAGGAATACGCGGCGGGACGCCAGGCCGACGCCGAGCGCTACGCCCGCGAGCAGGAGTCCAAGGCTGCGCTCATCGAAGCTCAGAACGAGGCCGAATCGGTCCGGGCGCGTGGTGTGGCCGAAGCCGACGCCACCCGCGCCAAGGGTGAGGCTGACGCCGCGAGCATCCAGGCCAACGCCGAGGCCTACCAGCAGTTCAACGAGGCCGCCGTGCTCTCCCAAGTGCTCGAGGCGCTCCCCGGCATCGCCCGAGAGATCGCCGCTCCCATGAGCAACATCGACTCGCTCTCGATCGTCTCCTCCGACGGCGAATCCAAGCTCTCGCAGAACGTCTCGGCCGGCATGGCCCGCACCATGGAATCGGTGCAGTCCGCCACGGGCCTGGACATCAAGTCCCTCATCGAGTCGGCGCTCAGCGGCAGAGATCGCTCCGAAACCGTCGCGAATGTCGCGTCTCAGGTCGATGCCGAGCCGGAGGCCACGGACGTCCCGTCGGAGAAGCCGGCCGAGTAGCCCGGACTTCTCACGACGATGACGGGGCCGTCACCTTTTGCTGGATGGTGGCGGCCCCGTCGTCGTATGGGTCGAGTGCGGCCGCACCTACGGGCCGAGGAGTGCGAGGGGAACGACGGCGACTCCGTCCGGCCGCCGATAGGCGTAGCGTCCGGTCGTGACCAGCAGGAGGTCGGCCACGTCGTCCCCCATCTTGTCGCGGAGCCAGAGCAGGTGGCGGACGTCCTTGTCCTCGACGGTAGCGGCGAGTTTCACCTCGATACCGACAACCTGGCCTTCCCGTCCCTCGACGATCAGGTCGATTTCGCGATCCCCGTTCCCGGAGCGCAGATGCCCGACGCGGGCGCGTGCGGCCTGAGCGGACACTCGCACTCCTAGTGTGACCAGGGATTCGAAGAGCGGGCCGGACATGTGCGCACCTCGCGGTGACGCCAGCGAACGCGCTGTGAGGTTGAGCAGGCGTGCTGAGAGCGCCGGGTCGGCCAACTGGTGCTTCGGCGCCTGCTGGAGGCGTGCGAACGGGCTGAGGCTCGGACTCCAGCCCGGAACCGGGTCCAGGAGCCACAGCTTCGCCAAGTGTTCCCGGTAGGCGATGGTCGTCACCTTCGTCGGCTGGGTCCCGTCGCCGGGGGTCGTCGCATCGAGCAGAGTCGAGTACTTGGCCGTCGTAGACGATGCCGCCGCGTACGCGCCGAGCCAGCGGCGGAGCGTCTCCGGGCGCCGTGCGCGGAACCCGGTTTCGGGCAGGTCGCGGTCGACGATTCGCTGCAGGTAGGCGTCCAGCATGTCCTGTCTGAACTCGCGGGGCAGCTCCGTCATGCCCGGGAAACCACTGGCCTCGATCGCCTCGAAGTACTCCCTGGTGGCGACTTTCGTGGTGCCTGAGACGTCTTTCAGCCCTCCGCTCAGGGCATCCAGAAGGCTGACGGTTGGACGTTCGAAACCGCGCTCGTGGAATGCCATGGGGCGCATGCGCAGTGACAGGATTCGACCGGAGCCGCTGTGGGTCCCCTCGACGGATGCCGGCGTCGCGCTCCCGGTCAGAAGGAAGCTGCCCGGGGCGGCCCCGTCGTCGACTTGGCGGCGGACGGAATCCCAGATCTGCGGGAGGCGCTGCCATTCGTCGATGAGTGCAGGTGCGCCCCCTCTGGTCAGCAGGCCCGGGTCGGACTCGAGGACGGCACGTTGATCGCCGTCGTCGAGCATCCACGTCGAGGAGGCTCGACGAGCAGCGGATGCCGTCTTTCCCACGCCTTTCGGGCCCTCGATGGCGATCGCGGGAGCCGTGCGGAGGAGCTCGTCCAGTTGGCCATCAAGGGTGCGAGCGCGGTAGTCCATGGTAGCTAGACTATACCTCTAGCAGGGCTCTTACTATACCTTGAGCACAACTTGGACTATACCTCTAGCATGATCCGGCTCTTCCTTCCGCCAGTGCTAGGCGACTTGATCAGTCCCCGAGAGCGGCATGGCAGCCGTCGAACGCCATCGGGCCATCCTCGCACTTGTGTTTCCACGTGACGCCAAGGCTGCTGCCGAGCCTTCTAGCTGGTGGCGAGGCGGTGGCGGTTGGCGTTCACCCAGGCGGCGATGTCGCGCGGCGAGGCGGGCAGGTACGGCGGGAAGAATGCACCGTCGCCGCCGGTGTAGGACTTCTGCGACGCGTGAACGCGAGCCGCCCTGCCGGTGAGGGCCCCTTCGTAGGCGGCCATTCCCTCCGGTGTCAGCCGCAGGACGCCGTGGGTTTGCGGGCCCTGGGTGACGTGCCCGGCGCCGGCCACCGCCTCCCACGGGATCAGCGGCCGGCGGGTGATCAGGACGCCATCGGCCGTGAACGTCAGGCTCCGCGGCTTGAAGAAGAGGTAGACGCACGTCGGGACGCCCATGACGCCGAAGAAGAGAAGAGCCAGTACGCCGGCGATGGCAGCAAGCGGCCTCTCCACACCCAACATCCAGAAGCCTGCGGCGACGAACACGAGGCAGCCGAGCAATGCCAGCACGGACACGTGCCGTCCAGTGCGGAAATGCAGCGTACCGGTCGAGTCGAAGGCGCGATCCCACTCGGGGAAGCGCGAGGCGGCGGGGGCGTCACGGGTCATGGGTGCTGTCCTTCGTCGATGCTCTTCGGTTCCCCGGATCGGCTGCAGCGGGGCACGCGTTCCACCCTAGCTACGGTTCGCAGGCACTGGAGGACGCCTGTGGATAAACGCTGGGCTCGGTCGGATTTCCGGCACCGCGAGCGGTTCTCGGAGACCCCGTTCCGTCTCATGCGTGCCTCGTTGCCGAGGCTGAGGTGTGACGGGATTATGATCGTCACAGGGGTACAACGCGCCCGGCGCCGGAGCCCCTTCCACTGCTTCCCCGGGAGTTTTCATGTCCAGTGTCGGGCTTCTCTACGTCGGCGCCGTGCTCTGCGTCAACGGTCTGATTCAGATCGGTCTCGTCCGCCCGCGCGGCGCCACCGTCCTCAACTTCACCGTCGGCGCCATGCAGGTGGTCTTCCCGACGATTCTGCTCGCCGGCACGGACGGCGATCCGGCGGCGATCCTGGCGGCCTCCGGCCTGTATCTCTTCGGCATCACCTACCTCTGGGTCGGCGCCATCGGCGCCTTCGACCTGCCCGCCGAGGGCTTCGGCTGGTTCAGCCTCTACGTGGCGGTCACGGCCGTCGTGTTCGGCGGGGCCGCCGTCGTTCTGCAGTCGGACCCGGTCGCGGCCGCGATGTGGTGGCTGTGGGCTGCACTCTGGTTCCTCTTCTTCCTCCTCGATGCCCTCGGCTGTACCTGGCTGCGGGGTCCGACCGGCTGGTTCGCGATCTTCTGCGGACTCGGCACGTGCACGGTCCCGGCGCTCCTCCAGCTCCTCGGGCTGTACGCGCCCTCCGCAGCCGCCGGCGCTGCCCTTGGCCTGGCGGGCGCGACGGTCCTGGCCTTCGCACTGTTGCGCGGCCGCCGCTCCCTGCCGGTCGCAGCCGGCGATGGGGCGGCAGGTCCTGGCGGGCCGGACTCGACGCGGATCCCCGCGCGGATCGTCATCAGGGGTTAACGAGACGACGGCCGTTGCGCCCCCGGAAAGTCCGGGTGGTGCAACGGCCGTCAGGTCCCGAGCGGCATCGATCAGCCGAAGTACTTCTCCATGGTGCCCTCGTGGGCCTCGCGGAGCTCGTCGATGCTTGCCGTGAACTGGCCCTGCACCTCGAGTGCGCCGGACTGCGCGTCGACGACGCCCAGTCGCGCGACCGGGAAGCCGCGGGCCGAGAGCATGTCGTTGAAGCGGACCTCTTCCGACCGCGGCACCGCGACAACAGCGCGGGCCTGCGACTCGGAGAAGAGCGCGGTGAACGCGTCGATCCCGTCGCGCTCGCACACGTCGTCGAGCGCCACGCGGGCGCCCACACCGTGGCGCAGGACCATCTCGGCCAGGGCTGCGGCGAGGCCGCCCTCGGAGAGGTCGTGCGCCGCGTCGATCATGCCGTCGCGGGAGGCGTTGATCAGCAGCTCGCCCAGGAGGCGCTCCTTCGCCAGGTCCACCTTCGGCGGCGTGCCGCCCAGATGGCCGCGCAGGTTCGCGAACTCGGAGCCGTCCAGCTCGTCGGCCGTGGTGCCCATGAGGTAGATCGCCTGGCCGTCGGCGTCCGCGCGCCAGCCCGACGGCGTGCGGCGGGCGACGTCGTCGAACTTGCCGAGCGTCGCGACGACCGGCGTCGGGTGGATCGCCTTGTCGCCGGTCTGGTTGTAGAGCGAGACGTTGCCGCCCGTGACCGGGACGCCGAGTTCCATGCACGCGTCCGAGAGGCCGCGAATGCCCTCGGCCAGCTGCCACATCACGTCCGAATCCTCGGGGGAACCGTAGTTGAGGCAGTCGGAGACGGCCGCGGGCACGGCGCCGGAGGTTGCGACGTTTCGGTACGACTCGGCCAGGGCCAGCTGCGCGCCGACGTACGGGTCGAGGTAGGTGTAGCGGCCGTTGGCGTCCGTGGCGATCGCGACGCCGAGGCCGGACTCCTCGTCCACGCGCACCACACCGGCGTCGTCCGGCATCGCGAGGGCGGTGTTGCCGCCAACGTAGCGGTCGTACTGGCGGGTGATCCACGACTTGTCGCACATGTTCGGGCTGGCGATCAGCTCGAGCACGGCGGCCTTGAGCTCGTCGCCGGTCTGCGGCAGGATCGCCGCGTTGACCGAGCCACGGAACGTGTTGGCCTGGAGCTCGTCCTGCCACTCCGGGCGGGCGAACGGGCGGTCGTAGACCGGTCCGTCGTGGGCGACGGTCTTCGGGTCGACGTCGACGATGACCTCGCCGTTCCACGTGATGATCAGGCGGTCGTCGTCGGTAACCTCGCCGAGCCACGAGTACTCCACGTTCCACTTGGCCATGGTCGCCTCGAACGCCTCGACGTTCTCCGGGGTCACGACGGCCATCATGCGCTCCTGCGACTCCGACATCAGGATCTCGCCCGGAGTCAGGGTTGGGTCGCGCAGCAGCACGTCGGTCAGCTCGACGCGCATGCCGCCGTCGCCGTTGGACGCCAGCTCGCTCGTTGCGCAGGAGATGCCCGCGGCGCCGAGGTCCTGAATGCCCTCGACGAGGGAGCCCTTGAACAGCTCGAGGCAGCACTCGATGAGCACCTTCTCGCTGAACGGATCGCCGACCTGGACGGCCGGGCGCTTGGACGGCTTCGAGTCGTCGAAGGACTCCGAGGCCAGCACCGAGGCGCCGCCGATGCCGTCGCCGCCCGTGCGGGCCCCGAAGAGGACGACCTTGTTGCCGACGCCGGAGGCGTTCGCGAGACGCAAGTCCTCGTGGCGCAGCTTGCCGACGGCCAGGGCGTTGACCAGCGGGTTGCCCTGGTAGATCGGGTCGAACACGGTCTCACCGCCGATGTTCGGCAGGCCGAGCGAGTTGCCGTAGCCGCCGATGCCGGAGACGACGCCGTGCACCACGCGCTGTGAGTCCGGGTGGTCGATCGCGCCGAAGCGCAGCGGGTCCATCACGGCGATCGGGCGGGCGCCCATCGAGATGATGTCGCGCACGATGCCGCCGATGCCAGTCGCCGCGCCCTGGTAGGGCTCCACGAACGACGGGGAGTTGTGGGACTCGATCTTGAAGGTCACGGCCCAGCCGTCGCCCAGGTCGGTGACGCCGGCGTTCTCGCCGATGCCGACCATGAGGTCCTTCTTCATCTCGTCCGTGACCTTGGCCCCGAACTGGCGCAGGTGGTTCTTGGTGGACTTGTAGGAGCAGTGCTCGCTCCACATCACGGAGTACATCGCGAGCTCGGCGGCCGTCGGGCGGCGGCCGAGGATCTTCACGATCTCGTCGAACTCGTTCTGCTTCAGGCCCAGCTCGGCCCACGGCAGGTCGACGTCCGGGCTCGACGCCGCGTTCTCGACGGTGTCGATGTTGAATTCCTTCTCGGTTGCCTCTGTGGTCACTTGGCGCCTCCAACAAGGGTGGTCAGGACGGAGGTGAAGAAGCCCAGGCCGTCGGTTCCGGTGTGGTCGGGTCCGTAGCCCGCCTCCACGGCGTGCTCCGGGTGCGGCATCAGTCCGACGACGTTGCCCGCCGCGTTGGTGATGCCGGCGATGTCGCGGCGCGAGCCGTTGGGGTTCCAGCCGACGTAGCGGAAGGCCACGCGGCCCTCACCCTCGAGCTCGTCGAGGGTCTTCTCGTCGGCGACATACTGGCCGTCCTGGTTCTTCAGGACGATCGTGATCTCCTGGCCGGACTCGTACTGGTTGGTCCACGCGGTCTGGTTGTTCTCGACGCGCAGCACCTGGTCGCGGCAGATGAACTTCAGGTGGTCGTTCTTGATCATCGAGCCCGGCAGCAGGTGCGACTCGGTCAGCACCTGGAAGCCGTTGCAGATGCCCAGCACGGGCAGCTTGGCGTCCGAGTTCGCGGCGTCGACGATCTTGTCCATGAGCGGCGCGAACCGGGAGATCGCGCCGGCACGCAGGTAGTCGCCGTAGGAGAACCCGCCCGGGATGACGATCGCGTCGACGTCGGGCAGCTCGGTGTCGGCGTGCCACAGGGACACGGCCTCGCCGCCGGCCAGACGCACGGCGCGCGCGGCGTCGCGGTCGTCCAGGGTGCCGGGGAAGGTCACGACGCCGATGCGGGCGCCGGAGAGCGCGGTGGTCGGCGCCGAGTAGTCGCCGATGAGGGGGAGGTCCGTCATGACTAGTCCTCGACCACCTGGACGTTGACGACGTCCTCGATCACCGGGTTGGAGAGCAGCGTCTCCGCGGCCTCGCGCGCCTGCTGCAAGATGGTTTCGGTCACCTCGCCGTCGACCTTGAGCTCGAATCGCTTGCCCTGGCGGACGCCGGAGAAGGCGTCGAATCCGAGGCGGGGCAGCGCGCCCACGATGGCCTTGCCCTGGGGGTCCAGGATCTCGGGCTTGGGCATGACATCAACAACAATCCGGGGCATCCGGTGCTACTCCTGTGGGCGAGGGGTGGGGGTCATCGTCCGCGGAGGGTCCAGGCGCCGTCTCACGCCTCAGGCGCTCCGCGAGCTTGCGACCCAAGTCTACCGGGCGCGGAGCCTTTCCGTGTTCAGTGTGAAAGCGTGCGGTCCGGGGCGGATTCCCATAGCCTGCTGATCAGGAGAGCCGCTCGACCGGAACCACGAGGTCAGGCATTGACGCGAGGAGGCGTGATGGCGCGAAGGGCCGTGATCGGGCTGGACATCGGCACGGGGTCGACCAAGGCCGTCCTGACCGACGCCGGTGGCGAGATCCTGACGACGGCGGTGCGTCACCACGCGATGTCGATGCCGCACCCCGCGTGGGCGGAGATGGACGCCGAACGAGACTGGTGGGGCGACGCCGTCGCCTGCCTGCGTGAACTCGCCACGGCCGGAGCCGACCTGGACTGCACGATCGAAGCCGTCTGCGTCTCCGGACTCGGGCCCGCCGTCGTCGCGGAGTCGGCGACCGGTCACGTCCGCGGCCCGGCGATCCTCTACGGCGTCGACACGCGAACCGGCGAGCAGATCGAACAGCTCAACCGCGGCCTCGGCCCGGCCCGCATCCTGGAACGGGGCGGGACCGCGCTGTCCTCGCAGGCCGCGGGCGCCAAGCTCCTCTGGTTGGCCCAGCACGGCGCCCTTGAACCGGGGGACCGGTTCTTCTCGTCTCATACGTTCGTCACGTGGCGGCTCACCGGGGCGTACTACCTGGACCACCAGACCGCGAGCCAGTTCGACCCGTTCTACGACATGCGGACGGGTGCGTGGGCTGACGACTGGGCCGGGCGCTTCCTGCCCGGGTGCGAGCTGCCTCAGCTGCGCTGGCCCGGCGAGATCGTCGGCGAGATCAGCGCCGCTTCGGCGGCGTCGACCGGGCTCGTCGCCGGCACGCCCGTCCTGGCCGGAACCATCGACGCCTGGGCTGAGGCGTACTCGGTCGGGACGACGTCGCCCGGGGACGCGATGCTCATGTACGGGTCGACGGTCCTGGCGATCTCCTCACTCGCGGGCTTCCGGAGCCACCCGGGGCTCTGGGCGACGACGGGAATCACGCCCGGATCGCACACCCTCGCCGCGGGGATGTCGACGAGCGGGTCACTCATGTCGTGGATCCGCGACCTCTGCAGCGGGCAGTCGTACGAGGACCTCATCGAACAGGCTCGCGCGGTGCCGCCGGGGTCAGACGGCCTGCTGATGCTGCCCTACTTCGCCGGCGAGCGGGCCCCGGTCTCGGACCCGAAGGCGCGCGGCGTCATCGCGGGGCTGACGCTCGGCCACGGCCCGGGGCACCTCTTCCGCGCGGGGTACGAGTCCATCGCGTTCGGCGTCCGGCAGATTCTGAATCTGCTGGGCGAGGCTGGCGCCGCGCCGACCCGGATCGTGGCCGTCGGCGGCGGGACCCAGGGTGGGCTGGGCCCGCAAATAGTCTCGGACGTCTGCGGGGTAGAACAGCACGTGCCCCGCACCGTCATCGGCGCCAGCTACGGCGATGCGCTCCTCGCCGCGCAGGCCGTCGGGCTCGCGGGGGCGGACGAGAACTGGTGCAGCCTCGACCGGATCATCGCGCCGGACCCGGGGCACCGTGCCGACTACGACGAGCTCTATGCGAATTACTCCCGGCTCTACGCGGCCACGCGGCCGATCGTGCACGACCTCGCGGACTTCGCCGCCGCACGCGAATCGTCGGCTGAAACTCGTCCGCCCTCAGCTCGTCCGCCCTCAGAATGACGCGTTGCCTGGGGGCTGACGCACGAGGTGGCTACCCGGCGGCAGCGATCGTTTCATCGGCCCGCGAGACGGCGAGCTCGTGTAGTGCGGAATGCTCCTCCAACTGGGCATCGGAGATTTCTGCCACGGGCGGCATGAGCGTGTACCCGGTCACGACAAGGTAGCCGCCCAGGGCTGTGATCCGCGCGTAGTCGCGCCTCTCGGGCACGAGCGACTTTTCGTTCGCGTCGTGCATGTGCGTGATCGTCGCTACCGTGTCGTCGACTGTGGGCTCAAGGCGTTCGAGAGTGACGGTCGTGGGCTCCCGCCCCGACTCGGGTACTTCGGTGGGCTCGCACTCATCGATTCTCGCGTCGAAGACCTGCACGAGGTCCCGATCCTGATCCGTGCGGAAGACGGAGGACGTGACGACGGTGGTGGAGTCCCCAGCGGAGGTCGTGAAGATACGCGAAGAACCCGGCGCGGGCTCGGTGATGACGCCTGCCAGATCGCCTACACAGATGGCCAGGTCCCCCGGGTCCGTGAGTCGGCCGTCAGCCAAGTTCAAAGCCTCCGTGCCCTCTTCCGTCCAGCCTTCGCCCGGCATGTCGGAGACTGAGAGGAGGGCGTCGTCGAGTTCGATGGACGATGCCGCGTCGGTGGGTTCCGGTTTCTCGGAATCACTGACGCTCGGGGAACTCGATAGGGGCGCCGACGGGGACGCAGAGCAACTCGTGAGAAGAAGCGCGGGAACGGCCAAGGACAGTGCGATTCCGTGGACGGGTCTCATGTCCCGACGTTAGCACAAGGGGTGGATCCCCGGGTGTCTTTTTGGTTGAGAATCCGGCTGATCAACTGGTCTCGTAGGCTGGTTGCATGTCCCAGAACACCGACAACGGCCTGCGCTGCCCGTGCGGGACCGGCGAGACCTACGGGCAGTGCTGTGGCCGCTTCCACGCCGGGTCCGCCGCGCCGACCGCCGAGGCCCTCATGCGCTCGCGATATTGCGCGTACGCGCTCCTGGCGCGCGACCCGCACCGTTTCGGCGCGTACCTGCACGAGACGTGGGACCCCGCGACCCGCCCCGCACTTGCCGAGTTGCGCGAGCCCGGCCCCGAGTGGGTTCGCCTGCAGATCCTCGGCACCACGGGCGGCCCGTTCGATGACACCGCCACCGTCGAGTTCGTCGCCCTCTATCGCGACGACGACGGGGCCCGTCACCGCATGCACGAACACAGCAGGTTCCGCCGCGAAGGCGGCCCCTGGCTCTACATCGATGGCGACGTGCGCTGAACCGCGCTGCGTGCACGCCGCCTCCGTGCTCGCTCCCGCCGGGGGTGGCCGGCTGTCAGCTCAGCGCTCGAGGGTGACCGTGCGTAGATCCAGGCGGCGCAGCACGACGTCGGCGGCCTCCGGGTCCGTGCCCGGCGCCTTCCGCGCGGCGAGGACCTCGCGTCGGGCTGCGTCGAGGGCCTCGCGCTGGACCTGATCCATGACCGCGAGGGTCTGGCGCAGCAGATGCATCTTCTTCGGGTCGGATTCGGCGTCCGTCTCGAGCAGCGTGTGCAGCGACTCCATCCGTTTGGCCAGCACCGCTCGGCGTTCAGGCGACAGCTTCTGCGCGGCCGTGGAGTTCTTCACGGCGTCGAGCGCGACCGCCTGGGCCCGCCGGGCCAGCAGGTGCTCCTGGCGCTCGAGGTCCGCGCGATCGTCGGGCAGCTTGAGCCGGCGCATGAGCGCGGGCAGCGTCAGACCCGGCACCACCAGGGTCACGAGCAGGACGGCGCACGCGGCCGCGATCACGAAGTTCCGGCCCTCTAGTGGCTCGCCGGCTGTCGTCGTCGTGGGCAGGGCGAGCGCGAGCGCGAGTGTCGCCAGCCCGCGCATGCCGCACCACGTGAGCACCAGGACCTCCTTGAGCGAGCCGGGCACCTTGTTTCGGCGCTCGGTCCCGCCGAGCCGCAGGATCCCGTACATCCACCCGAAGCGGACGAGCAGCACAGCCACGCAGACCACCAGAATGCCGGGGATGAATCCGATCAGGTCGGCGCCCTCGTCCTCGATGACGTAGCGCATCTCGATCCCGACCAGGCCGAACGCGACGCCGGTCGTCAGCAACTCCACAACCTCCCAGAACGACGCGCGCGTCAACCGCTCCTCGGAGTCCTGCGGGCGGGCCCGCCGCCCCAGCTCGAGGGCGGTGACGACGACGGCGACGACGCCCGAGCAGTGCAGCTCCTCCGCCAGCAAGTACACGGCATACGGCGCGACGAGCGTCGTCGCGGAGCGGGCGACGAGGTTCGGCACGAACCGGTTCAGCGCACCGACGAGCCAGGCCATGCCCAGGCCCAGGATGCCGGCGCCGGCCGCACCGAGCAGGAACGCGGGGATCACGCCCCAGCCGACCTCGCCTCCGCTGACGGCCGCGGCGACGGCGGCCTGGAAGATGACGATCGCCATCGCGTCGTTGAAGAGGCCCTCGGTCTGCAGCGTCGAGACGAGGCGGCGGGGCATGTTCACTTTGCCGGCGACGGCCTCGACGGCTACGGGGTCCGGTGGGGCCACGATCGCACCCAGGGCGATCGCGGCCGGCAACCCGATGGCCGGGACGATCCACCAGGCGAGCCCGGCGACGACGGCGACCGTCGCCACGATGAGGAGAACGGCCAGCAGGATCAGGCTGCGCCATCGCAGCCGGAAGACCGACCACGAGCTGCGTTGCGCGGCCGCGAAGAGCAGCGGCGGCAGGAACAGCGGCAGGATCAGCTCCGGGTCGATCCGGATCTCCGGGATGAACGGCAGGAAGGCGACTCCGGCCGAGAACAGCAGCATGAGCACCGGGTAGGGCAGCCGGATGCGTTCGCCGAGCCCGACGACGAGCACGGTGCCGAAGAGGAGACCGATGAGCAGGATCAGGAAGTCCATGGGCTCAATCTATTGCACGTCGCAGTCGAGCCGGAGACACGGGCCGGACGGACGTCGTCGTACGGTGGGTCGCTTGCGGTCAGCTCGACGCCGCAGGGCCGGGCGCGGGGGTGTGCTCGTCGTGGTTGGACGAGGACCAGATGCCGACCAGGCGGGCCACTACAATCGTCAGGTAGAGGGTTGCACCAACCCCGTGGAACGTGACGAGCGAGCGCGACCAGGCGGTGGTCGCGAGGATGTCCCCGTAGCCGACGGTGGACATCGTCACGTAGCTGAAGTAGACGAGCTGTGGCCACGCGGGGGAGGCGTCCGGCGTGAGCGGATCGACGAAGCTGCCGGGCGCCAGCTGCTCGATGCCGGCGTACACCGCGCCGAAGAACCCGCCCAGGATCACGTAGATCGTCAGCGCCGCCAGGATCAGGGAGAGTCCGTCGGCGCGCTGGCGGCGGAACAGGAAGACGCCGAGCTTGCCGATGATCGCCCCCATGAAGAGGGCTACGGCGAACAGCATGATCACGGTGACCGTCGCGTTGTGCTGATTAAAGGAGTAGACGATGCCGATCGTCGTCGAGACGGCGCCGAGCACGACGAATGGAAGAAGCCCGCGGCCCTGTTCGTGCACGATCAGGAGGGCGAAGAACAGCATGCCGCCGTAGAGCGCCATGTAGAGGCCCGTCCAGAGTTCCCCGTGGAGAGTCGCCGGGTACCCGAACTGCAGGACGACGGCGAACGCGAGCATCAGTGCGAGGGAACCGCGCAGCCCGATCCGTGCGATGAGCCGGTCGGCGGCGGACCCGACGAACCGGTGCAGTCGGCTGCGCGGTGGCTGGGCGGTCTTCATCTGGCCTCCTGGACGTGTGGTGTTCACCGACAACCTACGGGCATCCGTAGGATGTTGCCATGTTCGAATCGCGCGGAGCCCTCGGAGTCCTGAGAAACCAACGTCCCGGAACGCACGGCGTGGGCGGCATGGAACTCTTCTTCGACCTCGTCTACGTCTTCACGATCATCCAGCTGTCCCACTTCCTGTTGCACCATCACTCGTGGCAGGGGGCCGCCGAGGCGGCTGTCCTTTTCGCCGCTGTCTGGTGGGGCTGGAACTACACCGCGTGGGCGATGAACTGGCTGGACCCGCAGCACGCGGCGGTCCGGGTGCTCCTGGCGTTCCTCATGCTGTGCGCCCTGGGGATGGCGATCGCGATTCCCGAGTCGTTCGGGGATCGCGCGTGGCTGTTCGTCGGCGCCTACGTGACGTTCCAGATCGTGCGCAGCACCTTCATGGTGCTCGCCTTCCGGGGCCAGCAGATGGGGCGGAACTACGCGCAACTGCTGTCTTGGAGCGGCATCGCGAGCGTCGTCTGGATCGCCGGGGCGGCCGCGCCGGAGGAGTACCGGCTGGCGATCTGGGCGCTCGCGGTCGTCGTCGACTACGCGGGGCCGCTCGTCGGATTCTGGCTGCCAGGCGTCGGCACGAGCGACATGAGCACGTGGCCACTTGACGAGCCGCACCTGGCCGAGCGCAGCCGGCTGGTCTTCATCATCGCCCTCGGCGAGTCGATCCTCATCCTCGGCGGCGTCCTCCTGGAGGCGGAGCTGACCGCGGCGGTCGTCACGGCCGCTGTCATGGGGTTCTGCGCGATCGTGATCCTGTGGTGGCTGTACTTCTCGGCGCGACACGGCAACGCCGCCCACGAGGCGCCGGATCTCGACCAGGCGTCGCAGGTGGCTCGCGCGGCATACGCGTATGCGCATGCATTCATGGTGGCGGGCGCCATCGTGGCCGCCGTCGCGATCGAGCTCGTCGTCGCGCATCCGCTGGACAACGAGGGCTGGCCGGTCGCGCTCACCCTGTCCGCCGGCCCGGCGCTCTTCCTCCTGGGCAATATCGTCTTCGTCGCCGCGCACACCGGCCGCGCACCGAAGTCGCGCATCGTCGCCCTGATCCTGCTGGCGGTCGTCCTGCCGCTCAACGCCCTCCTCATCAACCTCCTGGCCGGAGCGGTGGTCACCCTGATCCTGCTCGGTCTCTTGCTGGCCACGGTGACGCTCCGCCAGTCGTCCCGGCCCGAGGTGCCGGCGCACTAACGGACGACCTCTCAGCAGCGACGACGCAGTGAAAGTGAGGACCGAGTGAAGGCGATGAATCCCTTGGAGGAGCTCTCGCTCGCCCAGCTCAGGCAGCGCAAGAGTCTGAAATGGCGGGCCCACCCCGACGACGTCCTGCCGCTCTGGATCGCCGAGATGGACGTGCGCCTGGCACCCGCGGTGGCCGACATGCTGCACGCGGCCATCGCCCGCGGCGACACCGGCTACCCGTCCGGGCACGCCTTCGCAGAGTCCCTGCAGGGCTTCGCGCGGCGGCGCTGGCGGTGGGACGGCATCGACGTGCGCCGGGTCCGGCTCGTTCCCGACGTCATGACGGGTGCCGTCCAGGTGTTGCGCCTGGTCACGGACCCGGGCGACGCCGTCGTCGTCACCTCACCCGTGTACGCGCCGTTCTATGCCTACGTCACGCACGACGACCGGCAGGTTCTCGAGGCGCCCCTCGGGGCCGACCTACGGATCGACCTCGGCACGCTCGAGGACGCGTTCCGGCGGGCCCGCTCCGGAGGCGGCAAGGCCGCCTTCCTCATGAGCAATCCGCACAATCCGACCGGCACCGTGCACACGGCGGCCGAACTGACGGCGGTCGCGGAGCTCGCACGCCGGTACGGGGTGCGCGTCGTGGCCGACGAGATCCACGCTCCACTGGTGCTCCCCGGGGCCTCTTTCACGCCCTACCTCAGCGTGCCGGGCGGCGAGGACGCGTTCTCGCTGATGTCGGCGACCAAGGGCTGGAACCTCGCGGGTCTCAAGGCGGCCCTGTCCATCGCGGGGCCGGAGGCCGCTGACGATCTGCGCCGGATGCCCGAGGAGGTCGGGCACGGGGCGTCGTACCTCGGCGTCATGTCGCACACGACGGCGTTCGAGCACGGGGACGCGTGGCTCGACGCCCTGCTCGTCGGGCTCGATGCCAACCGGTCGCTGCTGGGCGAGCTCGTCGCTGAGCATCTGCCCGGCGTGCGCTACCACACGCCGGAGGGGACGTACCTGGCCTGGCTCGACTGCCGCGGACTGGGGCTGGAGGCGGAGGCCGCTTCGACGGGACCCGCCGTGGTCACGGAGCTCGCGGGTCCGGCGAGGTTCTTCCTCGCCGAGGCCAGGGTTGCCCTCAGCTCGGGCCACGTCTTCGGCACGGGCGGCGCCGGGCACGTGCGGCTGAACTACGCGACCTCGCGGGCTGTCCTGACGGAGGCCCTCACTCGCATGGGGGCTGCGGTGCGGGCCCGCGCATGATTGCAGCGCGCCCGGCGTCCCTCATCCGGCACCTGGCCCCTCGGCCAGCCCGGGCACCGAGCGCAGGCCGTCGAGACCGCGGATCTCCTCCGCGGCCAGCCGGAGGTTGAGGACGGGGACCCCTGGTAGCGCGGACGCCAGATCCGCGACGAACGGCTTCTCCTGGGCGCGCCGCCGGGCCAGGAACTCCCCGGCGTCGGCGGGGGAGCGCTTGTTGACCACGAGCGAGCGCACCCCGATGCCCTGGGCGCGCAGCTGCCCGGCGAACTCGATCGTTTCCGCCACGGGCAGCCGCTCGGCCGCCAGGACGAGCACGAAAGCGCATCGGGCCGGATCCGAGAGCAGCTCCCGCAGCTTGGCGAATCGGGTGCGCCGCCGGGTCAGGACGGACCTGATCCGCGCATCGCGGGTCTCGGCGGCCCCGGACTTCCCGCCGAGTCCGACGAGCGCCGCCCCGAACTTCTCGCTCGCTTCGCGGCGCTTGAGCAGCCCGTCCGTCCAGGCCGTCATCATCTCCGGCAGCTCCATGAGCCGCGCGGTGTGGCCGGACGGGGCGGTATCGAAGATCACGACGTCGTAGCCCACCTCCGGCTGCGCGCTCGCCGTCGATTGGCGGCCGGCCGGGTCCGCTTCGCCGGCGACCTGCTCGGTCAGTTCCGCGATCCGCTCGAGCACCGAGGCCTCGTGGGTGCCCGGCGCCTCGGACGCGAGGCGCAGGTACTTGTCCACCTCGCGGTGCAGGTGTTCGGGCATGAGCGCGCGGATCGTCGCCCCGACCTCCCGCAGGTGCTTCTCTGTGGCCGCCGCCGGGTCGAGCTCGAGCGCGTCGAGCCGGCCCGCGCCGCAGGCGCCGTCGTCGTGCTGGATCAGGGCGGTGGGAGCGTCGGTGAGCCGCGCGCCGAAGAGGTGGCCCAGGTTGTGGGCGGGGTCGGTCGAGACGAGCAGGACGCGCCGCCCGGCGTCGGCCTCCGCGACCGCGGTCGCGGCGGCGAGCGTGGTCTTGCCGACGCCGCCCTTGCCGGAGAAGAACACGACGCGCGCGCCGGCAGCGAGGGCGGTCAGGTCAGCGGGCATGCGGTCCTTTCAGCAGCAGGAGATCGAGTCGAGCGGGGAGTGGTCCATGCCCATCCGCCGGTGCCAGTCGTGGAAATTCTCGAAGACCACGGGCAGCAGCTCGAGCGTGTAGTACCCGGCCGGGTTGGGCACGCCGAGCGACTCGGAGAGCACCAGCATCATGAACAGGTCCTCCTCGTCGCGCTTGGCGCGCGCGAGGGTCCGCCGGTACGGCGCGTAGTAGAACTCGCGCAGCCCGGCGGCGAACCCCGCCATGCGTCCCATTTCTGTTCCTGACGTCTTCTCCGTGCCGGATCGAGCGTACGACGGCGCCCGGCTACCCGCGCTTGTCGGCGTCGGCGGCGATGTTCTCCCGTTCCTCGTCGAGGTCGCTGAGCGGCCCCGCGCGGCGGGCCCGGTTCATCGCGGTGACGGCCTCGATGATGACCCAGATCGCGGCGATCAGGATGATGACGTCGAGGACGAGAAGCAGCCAGTTGCCAGCCGCGTAGAACTGGCCCATCTGCACGAACAGCGCGATCACGCTCATGACGAGCACGAACGTCAGCGGGATGAGGGCCGGCAGCACCGGGCGGCGCTTGCGGATGAGCATGACCGCGACGATGGAGAGGGTCAGACCCGCGAGGATCTGGTTGGTGGTGCCGAAGAGCGGCCAGATGAGCATGCCGCCGGAGCCGTCGGCACCGGCGGAGAACGTCAGGCCGACGGTGATGACGAGGACAATCAGCGTCGCGGGCAGGGGCTTGAGGCGGAAGCCGGCGATCTGGCCCATCTCCGAGACCACGAAGCGCTGCAGGCGGATGCCGGTGTCCATCGTGGTCGCGGCGAAGAGCACGGCCATGGTCGCGAGGATCGTGCCGGAGAGGGACTCGGGGATGCCGAGGCCCTGGTTCACGATCGCCCCGCCGCCGGTGACGAACGCGCCGACGCCGCCTTCGCCGAAGGCCGAGTAGACCTCTTCCCACGCGGCGACCGTCTGGAAGCCGGCGGAGACGGCGATGACCGTGCCGAGCGCCAGCAGGCCCTCGCCGACGGCGCCGAAGTAGCCCACGAACCGGGCGTCGGTCTCCTTGTTGAGCTGCTTCGCCGTCGTGCCGGAGGCGACGATCCCGTGGAAGCCGGAGATCGCTCCGCACGCGATGGTGACGAACAGCAGCGGCACGATCGAGGGGGTGCCCTCCGGCACGTTGGTGTTGAACGCCGGCGCCATCATGGACGGGCCGGAAATGATGATCGCCGCGTAGAGGATGCCGAGCGCGATGAACAGCTGCAGGCCGTTGATGTAGTCGCGCGGCTGCAGGAGCATCCAGACCGGCAGCAGCGAGGCGATGCCCGCGTAGAGGAAGAGGACGACGATCCAGAACGCGTTGGCGCTCAGGCCCATGATCGTGTCCGGCAGGATGATCGGGAACGCGTCGCCGAGCAGCATGAGCGCGTAGAGCGCGACGACGCCGACGATCGAGACGACCGGCAGCGACCACTTGAGCTTGTAGATCGCCTGCCCGATCAGGACCGCGACGACGACGGCGCCCCACGCGGGGATGACCGCCGTCGGAGTGGTGACCAGCAGGTTGGAGATGACGACGGCGAAGGCCGCGTTGACCATGAGCAGGACCAGGAAGATGACCACGAGGAAGAGGTTGCGCCCGTGGCGGCCGATGTAGCGGCCGGCGAGCGTGCCGATCGACTGGCCCTTGTGCCGGTTGGAGGCCCAGAGCGCGCCGAGGTCGTGCATGCCGGCGAAGAAGATCGTTCCGAGAGTGACCCAGAGCAGGGCCGGCAGCCAGCCCCAGATGACCGCGATCGCCGGTCCGACGATCGGGGCCGCTCCGGCGACGGACGTGAAGTGGTGGCCCCACAGGACGTACTTGTTGGTCGGGACGTAGTCGATGCCGTCTTCGAGCTCGTGGGCCGGTGTCTTGAAATCCGGGTCGAGCGCGTAGACCTTCTTGGCCAGGAACTTGGAATAGAACAAGTAGCCCGCGACGATCATCGCGATGCCTATCAGTGCCAGAACGACGGAGTTCACGGCGGCGCCTCCTCTTTGAGCGGTGTGAGCGGTGCGGTTCGGTCTCCGCGGCGCGGGAGCTGGTCCCTGACCGGGGTGTGACCTGATGACTTGCCTCCCAGCGTACGCCGTCCGTGCCGTGGCTCACATGAGGGGCGCGGGGTTCGAGTAGGGATGCCTTGCCGACGATGGAGGGATGCTGGCGTCCCCCTGTTGCATGTCACGTTGTGTCGTTAAGGTGGTGGCAACAGCGGTGGCAACAGCGGCGACGACAGCGGGGAGAAGACCATGGGGCCGGTACGGAAACAGTCGCCGAGACGGGGGGCTGCAGTCGCGGGGATGGTGATGCTCGCCGCGCTCGCCCTGGCCGCTTGCGCCGGGGACGCGGAGGAGCCCACCGCGAGTGCGAGCCCGACGGGCGGCAGCGCGTCCGCACCGCCCGCGTCGGATGCCCCGTCGGAAGGGGACGACGGGTTCCCTGATGACTGGGAAGAACCCGCGCTGTGGTGGATCGTCGAGAAGTACGACGACGAACTGGTTCTGGCCGGCACGGCGAATTCCGATCAGGAGGGGGTCAGAGAGTCGAGATTGGATCACCAGGTCGCGCTTGATTCGAGTGAATTCGAGGTCCACGTGTACTGCACGCCCGTCGGAGCGGCGGCCGTGTTGGAGACGAATTCCCAGCGGACGGACATCGAATGCCCTGGCACCGAGGACCCGCAGGTCGTCCGCGTGAGCGCGGAGGGCCTCGAGACGAGCACCGATATGTCGTGGCAGTTGACGCTCGAGGAGACCGGCGAGGACTGGCAGCAGGCCGTCGTCTTCCTGCCCGCCGACTCCTAGCCGGTCAGTGGCAGGACGAACGCGCCGTGTGGTGGCAAGCTTCAGCCGGTGGAGGAATACCGGGGGTGGGCCGTCGTCGGCGCCTCAGCGCCCGCCCCGGGAAGCTCCCCGCGGCCCGCGCATGCGGCCGTGTCACCAGGCGGTGTCCGCCTCATAGCGGGACAGATCGCGGTCGCATGAGCGGTCCGAGGCGGTTCCGACATGGCCACTTGTCGTCAACCGCGCCCCGCCGCCGCTTCGTTGCCCTCGTTCGGCGAACGCGCCGGTCCGGGGCGCGGGGACGGCAGCCGGCCGATGTCATGTGCGAAACGGATTTGCGCGGATCTCTGGTGGATATCCCGCGGTGTCGCTAGGGTATGGCACATAGTGTTTGTGGCAGTTCGGAGGGGGACGATGGAGTCGGGACGGTTGCGTTCGTCGCAGCGGGTCGCGGCCGTCGCGGGTGCATTGGTGCTCGCTGCCGGGACGCTAGCCGGATGCACGTGACAGCCGGAGGGGGAGCAGACCGCGAGTGCATCCGCGGCCTCCCCGGGCGGGGCAGGTCTTCCCCGTCCAGTGCCGTATCAGACGGCTGACGGCAGCGCGTTCGCGACTGTCAGCAGCCGACCGCGCAGCGCATCGGACCGCTCGGCGAACTCTTTCTGCAGCCGCACGTACTCGGCCTTGCCCTCCGGCGTTTCGATCCGGATCGGCTCGTAACCCCAATCCGTCAGGTCGTAGGGCGAAGCCCGCATGTCCATGGTGCGGATGTCCCACGCGAGCTCGAAGCAGTCCATCACCAGCTCGCTCGGAACCGCCGGCGTGAGCTTGTACGCCCACTTGTAGAGATCCATGTTCGCGTGCAGGCAGCCCGGCTGTTCCAGGTCGCGCTGGGTCTCCCGCGTCGGCTGGAGTTCGTTGAGGGGCACGGCCTCCGGCGTGTAGAACCGGAACGCGTCGAAGTGCGTGCAGCGGATCCGGTGCTCCTGAACCACCCGGTCCGTCCCGGCGGCGCCGAGCCGCAGGGGCAGGTACTCGTGCCGGATCCCGTTGCTCTCCGACTTGTACGCCATCGCCCACTCGTGCAGCCCGAAGCACGCGAAGTTCCCCGGCCGGCTCGCCGTGCCCGCCAGGATGATGCGCGCGAAGCGGATCGCCTCGGCCCGAGCGGCGCCGAACGCCTCCAGATCGAGGCCCACGCCGCCGTCGTTCTCCGTGTAGAACTTCCAGCCGAGCCGCTGCGCGGCGGCTGAGCCCTCCAGCACGACGCCGGCGCCCGGGTGCCAGCGCTGCAACTGACCGGGCTTCTGGGTGTAGTAGGTGAAGAGGAAGTCCTCCACGGGGTGCTTCTGCTGCCGCATCCGGCGCTCGAGAAAGGGCGCGGCGAAGCGCTCCACGCGTGCCTCGTAGGCGGCGGCGCGCGGAAGCCACTCGGATTCGGGGAGGGAGAGCATCCCCACCATTCTAGGAGCCGGGAGAGCCGGGGTCAGGTCGCGTCCCAGACCTCACGGTAGAACGCGATCCGCTCCGCGTCGGGTTCGACGCCGTAGCCGGCGTAGACGAGGCCCTCGAAGCCGGGGCCGTAGTTCCAGACCGTGCTCCAGGCCGCTATCGAGAGGTCCGCCCAGAAATCGGCGATACCCAGGGCGCCGAGGTCCACGTGGGCGCTCCAGTATCCGTCCGCGCCGATGAGGGTGTTCGGCGCGCACGCGTCGCCGTGGCAGACGACGAGTCGGTCGACGCCGGGCGCCGCGCCGGCCAGTTCCCGCCCGCGCGCCGGGTCCTTCGCGTCGGTCAGGCGCGAGGCCAGCGACCAGTCGAACGGGCAGTCCTCCACGGGCAGTGCGTCGTGCAGGGCCCGCAGGCCGGCACCGATGGCTCGCGCCGCCTGGTCCGGACGGGCGATCCAGCGGGGCGACACCGCTGCCTCACCGGGAACCGCGGCCGTGACGAGCAGCTGGGCCCCGTCGTCGTGCCGGGCCGAGTGGAGCGGGCGTGGGACCGGCGTGAACGGCGCGGCCCAGGCCAGGCGCTCGGCCTCGTCCTCCAGATCGACGCCGGCCGAGGCCGGCGACCATTTGGCGTACTCGACCCCGCCGGACGGCAGGCGCAGCCGGAACGTCAGGCCGCCGAGCTGGTTCAGCCAGACGGGGACGAGGCGCTCGCCATCGGCGCCGCGGCCGGCGGCGTATTCGGCAACGGGCTCGGGCACCTCGACGTCGGCTTCGGGCGCGGCCGCGAGTGGTCGGTAGGTCACAGGTCTCCTCGATCGGCGAGTACAGCCTATCGTCGCAGGGCTGGACTGCTCCGACGGGGCCCGCGAATGACAGCTTAATGTAGCGGAATAATCGGCGTTAGTCGTCCCGGGCCTTAATGTGGTCAAAAACCATACATTAAAGGTCGAGGGTGCTAAAGTGGTTGAAAGCGTTGCATTAACGAGGGGTGGGCGATGAGCGAGCAATTGCGAAGGGTCGGCGCTTCGATGCGTGCCAGGAGAATCGAGCTCGGATTGTCGCAGGTGGAATTCTGCGAGCAGCTGGGGATCGACAGGAGTCGGATCAGCGCGATCGAGCGCGGCGTCCCTGGCAGGAGCGCAATCCTCGCGGAAGTGGCCGATGCTCTCGGGATGGATCTATTCGCCCTCCCGCGCGAAGATCGTCGAGCGGCGTCGGTCCGGGCTGAAGATGTCGAGGCGGCAAGCAATCGCCGAGTGGCTAGGAGCCGGCAATGACTCTCGTCGCTTGGTTGGATGGAATGCCAGTTGCCCGTCTTGAAGATGCCGGTCCCGGGTACGGTCTCTCACTCCGGTACACGGACGAGGCCATAGCGAAGCATGGCGAGGGAGCACTTCTCCTGTCGCTACGCTTGCCCGTGCGCCGAGAAGCGTATCCCAGTGTGGCTGCCAAGTACTTTCTGGACGGCCTCCTGCCCGAGGATCATGTCCGGGCGGCTCTTGCGAACAAGGCGAGACTAGCGACAGAGGACACCTATGGACTCCTCAGAGCCTATGGCCTCGACTGTGCCGGAGCCGTGCAGGTCACGGAGCCGGCCCAGGGGCCGCAGACGCGGGCCGGCGGTATTTTGTGGCTGAGTGACGATGGGCTGGCCCAGGCGGTATCGGGTCTACCAGCGGCACCGCTGGGCATCGGCATCGACCCTGGAGTCCGCTCCAGTCTTGGTGGTATGCAGGGCAAGCTCGCCGTTGTTGTCGATGGCGGTCGTATCGGCGTTCCGCTCGATGGCGAGCCCTCAACACATATTCTCAAACCCGCGCGAATCAACGAGGACGGCACGGAACTATGGCCGGGCATCGCGGCCGGGGAAAACTTCTGCCTGCAACTCATTCGAGCCGCTGGAGAGCGATCCCTCAAAGGCAGTGCCGCCGAGAGTCGAGTCCTCAGCATCGGAGGTCGCAGAGCCATCCTCGTAAAGCGCTTCGATCGCGAAGGCGCGGGCGAGGAACTTCGCCGCGTGCACCAAGAAGATCTTGCGCAGGCCCTCGGGACGAATCAGAAGTACCAGACGGACAGCTTGACGCCGCCTCGGCTTGTCGATGCCGGTCGTCTGTTGCGGCGGACAGCATCGATCAGGGATGTCACAGCCCTCTTCGAACGCATCGTTCTCGGTGCTGTTCTCGGTGACTGTGACATGCACGCAAGGAACCTCAGCGTTGTTCTCGATGGTGGAAAAGTAGCTCTGTCGCCCGCCTACGATGTGGTGCCGACGAGTGTCTGGCCTGAGCACGATCGAGAGTTGGCGTTGCGTATCGGCACCGAGATCTCGATCGACGAGGTGTCCGGAGGCGACCTTCTCGAGGAGGCAAGTGAATGGGGAATGCGGACTCCGGCCGCCCGATCGACCTTGCTGAATGTGCTGGCGGAGGCGGAACGACTTCTCCCCGTCATTCTGACGAGGTCGCATGACGAAGGCTGGCACGATCCAGTGCTTGGAGACCTGGTCCGACAGGCGCAGGAGAGAATCCAGCGCTTGGCTCCGGGGAGCCGCGTGCACTGATCAAGTGATGATCGGCTCAAGATCGTCAACCGACGATCACCGCGGGTTCACATGGCCGTTGACCGCGCAGGGCAGGGTGGAGCCATGGCACATATCTCCCGTCGCTCCCTCGTCCTCGGTTCACTCGCCGCCGGCGCAACCGGCCTCGCCGCGGCCGTCACCGCAACCCCGGCCGGAGCCTCCGGGTTGCTGCGCCCGGCCGCGCCCTCGCTCGTCCGATCGAGGCTGAGCCTGCCCTCCGGCATCCAGTTCGGAGATGCCGGCACCGACTCCGCGGTGTTGTGGTCGCGCTCCTCGGGTCCCGGGCGGCTCGTCGCGAAGCTGCGCGCCGTCGACGCTCAGGGCGCCGTGATCCGCGGCAAGGGCGCCTTCCAGCGCACGCTGCGCGGCCCCTGGGCCACCGAGGACTCCGACTTCACGGCGAAGATTGCCGCCAACCGCCTGCCGTCGGGCAGCCGGTTCGCCGTCACGATGGCGTTCGAGGACGAGCACGGCACGCTCGGCGAGGCCGCCGACGGCACCTTCACGACGGCGGCCGGACCCAACGCCGCGGGCCGCTCCCCGGCGCGTGGGGGCGACGTGCCGCGCGGGCAGAGCTTCGTCTGGACGGGCGACACGGCCGGCCAGGGGTGGGGCATCAACGAGGAGATCGGCGGCATGTTCGCCTACTCGGCGATGCGGGCGACGAAGCCGGACTTCTTCGTCCACTCCGGCGACACCGTCTACGCCGACGGCCCGCTGGAGGAGACCGTCGTCGAGCCCGACGGCCAAGTCTGGCGCAACCTGGTGACCGAGGAGGTCTCCAAGGTCGCCGAAACCCTCGACGAGTTCCGCGGCAACCACCGCTACAACCTCATGGACGCCAACGTGCGCGCCTTCTACTCCGAGGTCCCTGTCATCGCCCAGTGGGATGATCACGAGACGACCAACAACTGGTGGCACGGCGAGATCCTCGAGGACGACCGCTATACCGTGCGCGACGTCGACACGCTCGCCGCCCGCGGCCGCCGCGCGTGGCAGGAATACCAGCCGATCGCGAACCCGCGGGCCATGGCGCGCGGCACCGGATTCGAGCCGGCGCGCATCTACCGGAAGATTGAACGCGGCGCACAGCTGGACCTCTTCTGCCTCGACATGCGCACCTTCAAGAGCGAGAACACTGCAGGGCTCGAATCGCATGCGACGAGCATCCTCGGCGAGGAGCAGCTGCAATGGCTCATCAAGGGGGTCAAGAAGTCCAAAGCCACGTGGAAGGTGATCCTCGCGGATCTGCCGCTGGGCATCATTGTGCCCGACGGTGACGCTCAGGAATCGATCTCTAACGCCGACCACGGGGCGCCGCTGGGCCGCGAGCTCGAGCTGGCCCGGCTGCTGAAGGCGTTCAAGGCGGCGGGCGTGAAGAACATCGTCTGGCTGACGGCCGACGTGCACTACTGCGCCGCCCACCACTACTCACCCGAGCGCGCGGCCTTCACCGACTTCGACCCGTTCTGGGAGTTCGTCGCGGGTCCCATCAGCGCCGGCTCCTTCGGTCCGAACAAGATGGACGGCACGTTCGGCCCGGACGTCGTCTTCGCGAAGGCCGGCGAGCGGCCCAATCAGTCCCCACGCGACGGGAAGAGCCAGTTCTTCGGCCACGTCGCGCTCGACGAGGCGGACACCTTTACGGTGAGCCTGCGCAACGGGCTCGGGGAGACGGTCTTCACCCGGATCCTGACACCCGAGCGGTAGGCCGCGCGACGCAAGGAGGGCCCGTCCCGGCACCGGGATCAGCGGCCGGTGCCGCCGTAGACCGTGGCCTCCACGTCGGTGTCCAGGCCGAACGCGTTGTGTACGGCGCGGACGGCGTCGTCGAGCTTGTCCGCGTGGGTGATCACGGAGATGCGGATCTCCGAGGTGGAGATCATGTCGACGTTCACGCCGGCCTCGTGCAGGGCGTGGAAGAACTTGTAGGAGACGCCCGGGTTTGAGCGCATGCCGGCGCCGATCAAGCTCAGCTTGCCGACCTGGTCGTCGTACTCGATGCCCTCGAAGCCGACGCGCTCCTGGGCGTCGCGCAGGGCGTCCAGCGCGTCCTTGCCCTCGACGATCGGCAGGGTGAAGGAGATGTCCGTCTTGTCCTTGCCGGAGGTGGAGACGTTCTGGACGATCATGTCGATGTTGGAGTGCGCGCCGGCGATCACGCCGAAGATCTCAGCGGCCTTGCCGGGGACGTCGGGGACGCCGACCACGGTGACCTTCGCCTCGGAGCGGTCGTGTGCAACGCCGGAGATGATGGGCTGTTCCAAGGGTTCTCCCTCTTGAATCTTGATCTTGTCGTCTGGGCTGGGCAGCACCCATGTGCCCTCGTTCGTGCTGAAGGAGGACCGCACGTGCAGCGGAACTCCGAAGCGGCGCGCGTACTCGACGCAGCGCAGGTGGAGGATCTTCGCGCCGGAGGCAGCCAGCTCGAGCATCTCCTCGCTGGAGATCTTGTCGATCTTCTGCGCGGACGCCACGATGCGCGGGTCCGCCGTGTAGACGCCGTCGACGTCCGTGTAGATCTCGCACACGTCGGCGTTCAGTGCTGCGGCCAGGGCCACCGCGGTGGTGTCGGAGCCGCCGCGCCCCATCGTGGTGACGTCGTTGCTGTCCGGGCTCATGCCCTGGAAACCGGCGACGATCGCGACGTAGCCGCGGTCCACCGCCTGGCGCACGCGCTGCGGGGACACGTCGATGACGCGCGCCTTGCCGTGCACGGCGTCGGTGATCATGCCGGCCTGGCTGCCGGTGAAGGACACGGCCTTCGCGCCGAGCCCGTCGATCGTCATGGCCAGCAGGGCCATCGAGATGCGCTCGCCTGCGGAGAGCAGCATGTCCATCTCGCGGGCCGGCGGCTCGGTGGTCAGCTGCCCGGCGAGGTCGAGCAGGTCGTCCGTGGTGTCGCCCATGGCCGAGACCACGGCGACGACGTCGTGCCCGGTCGCCTTCGTGTCGATAATTCGGCGGGCGACGCGTTTGATGCCCTCGGCATCGGACACGGACGATCCGCCGAATTTCTGCACAATCAGGCTCATGCCGCAGCACTCTCCCAGGGGTTGGTCTTCCTGCGCCGGACTGCGGCGCCGTGCCTCGTGACACTGCCGAACAGTCTAGCGAGCAGGAGTCGACGCCGCCGTGTTCGATGACCCCAAAAGGTCACATTCGCCGCGTGGGATTTCATACCGTGGGAGGTACTGGGGACGCACGCTCGTTGCCTAAAGTTGAGAGTGCGGGGCCGACGTTGCCCGCAGCAACGCATGAAGCATCAGGAGGACCGCCGTGCCAGACGCACCCACTTCAGTCGAGCCGACGTCAGTGCAGCACGACGTCGGCATCGTCGCCACGGGCCTGGCCCGCGCCTTCGGCTCGGTGCAGGCCGTGAAGCACATCGATTTCGCCGCCCGCCCGGGGGAGGTGACCGCCCTGATCGGCCCCAACGGTTCGGGCAAGACCACGCTGCTGCTCATGCTCGCCTCGCTGCTCAAGCCGGACGCCGGCACCCTTCACATCGGCGGGCTGGAGGTCGCTGCGGATCCGCGCGCGGTCCGCCCCATGATCGGCTGGATGCCCGACACGCTCGGCGTCTGGGAGGCGCTCACGGCCCGCGAGATCCTCGTGTCGATCGGCAAGCTCTACGGGATGGACCGCGCCACCTCGGAGGCCCGGGCCGACGACCTGCTCGAGCTCGTCAAGCTGACCGATCTGGCGGCTCATCCATCGCGTGTCCTCTCCCGCGGGCAGCAGCAGCGGCTCTCGCTCGCCCGGGCCCTGATGAACGACCCCTCGGTCCTGCTCCTCGACGAGCCGGCCTCCGGTCTCGACCCGGGGGCGCGCATCGATCTGCGCAACCTGCTGCGCAAGTTCGCCGGCGAGGGCCGCACCGTCGTCGTCAGCTCGCACGTCCTGTCGGAACTCGACGAGGTCGCCGACGCCGCCGTTTTCGTTGCCGCCGGGCGCACCGTCCGCAACCAGACGGTGAAGGAAGCCGACGAGCAGAAGCGCGGATACAGCGTGCGCGCGCTCGATCAGGAGGCGTTGCTCGGCGGGCTGACCGCCCAGGGCGTGCTCTACAGCGTGCCGGCCGGTCAGCGTCGGGCCGAGGCGCTCGTCGAGGTCGCCACCGAGGCGCAGGCCGCCGACGTGTTGCGCCGACTCATCGAGCACGGCGTCGCCGTCACGGCGTTCGCCCCGACCGTCGGCGCCCTCGAGGAGACCTACATGAGCACCGTCTACGAACACGAAAGCGGCAATTCCGCTGCGGCACCGAAGGAGGCAGGCAAGTGAAACTCGGATACTTCGCGGGTGTCGGCACTGTTGTCGAACTCGAGCTGAAGCAGCGCCTGCGTTCCAAGAGCTGGTACATCATGCTGGCTGTCTGGTTCGCCGTCATCGCGCTCGTCACCGGCCTCGCTGCCTACACGGCGTCCCCTTCGGTCAACGGCGGCATGGGCGGCGAGGACACCGGCCAGCTGATGTTCGAACTCGTCGCCGGGTTCGTCCTGCTCTTCGGCTTGCTTGTTGTACCCGCGCTCAGCGCCAACTCGATCACGGGCGACCGCTCCGGCGGCACGCTCGCCGTCCTGCAGAACACGCTGCTCACGCCCGGACAGATCCTCTGGGGCAAATGGCTGGCCGCGTGGATCGCGGCGCTGGCGTTCCTGGTAGTTACGCTCCCGATGATCGCGTGGGCCATGTCCTATGGCGACGTCTACCTGCCAGCGGTGCCGGTCATCCTGCTGATGATCGCCGTCGAGCTCGGCGTCGCGTGCGCCATCGGCGTCGGCATCTCCGCCCGCGCCAGCCGGCCCCTGTTCGCCGTCGTCTCCACCTACCTCGTGGTGGCCCTGTTGACGCTCGGTACCCTCATCGCGTTCGGATTGAGCCTGAGGTTCACGGAAGAGCAGGTCGTCGACTACGAAGTAGTGAATCCGAAGGATCCCTGGTCGCAGGTCGAGCACGACCCCGAGACGGGCATGACGCTGGACGAGGACGGCGAGCCGATGAGCCCGGTCGAGGAAGCCGAGTTCTACGAAAAGCTGGAGTCCGAGAACCAAGGCTACGTCTACCGCGAGGAGGACGAGATCTGCACCGAGCGCTCCTACGAGCGAACGGTCCTTCACTCCGAGCGGACAGCCTGGCTGCTCGCCGCGAACCCGTTTGCCGTTGTTGCGGACACGGTGCCCCTGGATCCCGCTGACGAAGTCGACGACGGGAGTTACTACTCCCCGGACGGCCCCATCGGCGCCATCCAGATGGGCGTTCGCGGTGCCCAGGCCGGATTCGACAACGTGGACTGCATCGACGGCGTGCGCCAGTCCGGAACAACGGAGGACCCACGCGAGCTGACGCCGATGTGGCCACTCGGCCTCGGCGTCCAGGCCCTGCTCGCCGGTGTCCTGGTCTTCAGCGGGCGGCAGCGGCTGGTTACCCCGGCCGGCAAGCTCGCGGCGGGAACCCGCATCGCCTGAGGCCGGGACCACGGACCGGAGGTGCGTCGGGGACGACGAACCTCCGGTCCTTCCGCGCGAGCCACCGCGGACTTAGAGTTAGGCACATGATGTCTGAATCCGAGATGCTCACCCGGTACCTGCAAGAACAGCGCGAGGCCCTGCTCTGGAAGCTGGACGGGGTCGGCGAATACGACGCGCGCCGGCCGATGACCGCTACGGGGACAAACCTCCTCGGCCTCGTCAAGCACGTGGCCAGCATGGAGATCGGGTATTTTGGCGAGGCGTGCGGACGCCCGAACGCCGTCGACATGCCGTGGCTGGCGGAGACGGCCGAACCCAACGACGACATGTACGCGACCGTGGACGAGAGCCGCGAGTGGGTGGTGGACCTGTACCGGCGGGCGTGGGCGAACACGAACGCGGTGATCGCCGAATTGGGGCTCGACGCGGAGGCGGTGGTTCCCTGGTGGGGCGAGAAGACCCGCCGCACCGATGTCCGGCGGCTGATCGTGCACATGATCGCGGAGACGGCCCGGCATACGGGGCACGCGGACATCGTCCGCGAACAGATCGACGGCTTCGCCGGGCTGTACGACGGCAACGACAACTTGCCCGACGATGACCGTGCGTGGTGGGACGCGTACCGGGCCAGGGTGCAGGTTGCGGCCGAGGCGTTCGCCTAGCCGATGGCGCTGCGGCGGCCCTCGAAGGCGCGGCCGAGGGTGACCTCGTCGGCGTACTCGAGGTCGCCGCCCACCGGCAGGCCGGACGCCAGGCGCGTGACCTTGATCCCGAGCGACTTGAGCATCCGGGCCAGATAGGTTGAGGTCGCCTCGCCCTCGAGATTGGGGTCCGTGGCGATGATGACTTCTTCGATCGTGTCATCGTGCAGCCGGTTGAGCAGCTCCCGGATGTGCAATTGCTCGGGCCCGATGCCGCCGATCGGATTGATGGAGCCGCCGAGCACGTGGTAGCGGCCGCGGAAGGAGCGCGTGCGCTCCACCGCCATGACGTCCTTGGATTCCTCGACGACGCACAGCACGGTCGCGTCGCGGCGGGTGTCCCGGCAGATGTTGCACTTCTCCTGCTCGGTGACGTTGAAGCACACCTCGCAGAATTTCACCTTGTCCTTGACCGCGCGGATGGCGTCGGCGAGCCGGTTCATGTCCTCCCGGTCCGCCTCCAGCACGTGGAAGGCGATGCGCTGGGCGGACTTCGGGCCGATGCCGGGGAGCCGGCCGAACTCGTCGATCAGGTCTTGAACTGCGCCTTCGTACACGAAACCTCACACTCGATTCGGATGCCGTCCGGCACCGTTGCGACGGCCCCTAGCTGATGGGGGTGCCGTCGTTGTTGCGTTCGTCGATCAGGCGCCCGTTCAGAATCCGCTCGATCGCCGCGCGGCCGATCACGGTCGAGTCCTCGATCGCGATGTCGTCGTCGCTCGGGACGAAGTCCGCGTCCGGGGTAGCGCCGTAGGAAGAGTTTACGGGCTGCCCACCGCGTATAGGGTTCTGCGCCGCCGCGGGACCGCCCTGCGAGTACGACGACGGTGTTCCCGCCCCCGGTGCCCCGGGGCCCGCATTCGTGTGCGGCGTGGGCGCCGACGCGCCCGGCGGCATCCCGGGCGCGGTCCCGTCGGCCTGCGCCTGGGCCAGTAGTTGCTGGTACCGGCTGAGTTTCCTGGCCGGGTCGCGGCGCTCCGGGGCGGGTGCTGCCGGCCGCTCGGCGGCCGGGTCCGGGCGCATGGTCGCAGGTAGTCCGGTCCCCGCCCACGACGGCGGCGGGGGAGTCGGGCCGGCCGGCGCCGGCGGGATGGCCGGGGCGGGCCGGGGCGCTGGGGCGTCGCTGTGCGGTGCCGGCCCGTTCTTGGCCGCCGGTTCGCGGTCCGGTTCGGGCCCGAGGTCGTCGTAGGGCGGAGGCTCCTCCTCGGGAGGCATCCAGCCGTCGTCGGGCTCGTCCCAGTGCTGGTCGCCCCACTCGGAGGCGCGAGGCGGTGCGGAGGCCCCGGCTGGTGCCGGGGCGGGTTCTGGGGCCGTGGGCTCCGCTTCTGCGGCCGAGGCAGCCGAGGGCGCGGATGCCGGGGATGCGGCGGAGTCGGCCGACGGGGCAGAAGCAGCCGAAGACGCAGAAGCAGTTGAGTGGGCGGAATGCGCCGAGGCGGCGGAGACGGCGGAGCGTGAGGAATGACCGCGAGGCCCGGCAGCTTCGACGGGGGACACCGCGGAACCGCGGTCACCTGTGAAGACCGGACGAGCAGGAGCTGGGGCGATAGATCCCGGCGCGGTCGACGGTTCGGCGACGGGCGAGACGGCCTGCGGCGCCGAGTCCTCTGCCGGCATGGCGTCGTCTTCGGGCGCCGCCACCTTGGCAGGAGCCGGGGCCGGGGCCGCTGCGGGCTTCTCCACCGGCTTGGCCGGCTTGGTTCCAGCGGCGTCGACCGGCGGGAACTCCGTCCACTCGGGCGCGGCGGGACGCTCGTAGTGCTCTTGTCGTTGCGGCGCCGGGTTGAAGGGCCCCGGAGCCTGCTGCGGGGCTACGGGAGCGGGACCTGCGGACGCCGGCTCGGGCCGGCGGTCAACTTTTGGGCCGGAACCACCCGCCGGGGCGGAACCTCCCGCGACGATGTCCACGTTGATCTGCATCCCGAGGATCTGGTTGATCGCCCACTGGAGCAATGCCGGGTTGTCCGGGCGGCTGAGGAAGTTTGTCCGCGCGCCGGGATTGGAGAACGAGACGGCGAGCGACTTGCCGTCGAATCCGGCGAGGGTCGCGTTCTGCTGGAGGTTCATCCAGACGGCCTTGCGCTCGCCCTTGACCACGTCGAGGATCTCCGGCCACGCGCGGCGGAACATCTCGATCGAGCCGGCGCCGCCGCGAGTCTCCGGAGCGGCGCTCGGACCGGCAGGCTGCGGCTGGGACGCAGGTGGCTGCGGTTCTGTCGGTTGTTCTTGGGCGGGTTGCGGTTGCTGCTGCGGATCTGTTGGCTGCGGCTGGGCAGACCTAGGCTGCTGCTGCGGTTCGGTCGGCCGTGGTGCGGCCGGCTGCGCCTGGTTCGACTGATCCCGGGGGGCGGCCGGCGTCGTCGGCTCGGCGCCCGGCGAAGGCTGATTCTCGCCGGCGGCTGGTGCTTGGGCGGGAGTCGGAGCCGCGGGTCCGGTCGGCTGGCCGGCAGAGGGTGCCTGCGCCTGCTCGGGGCGATCCGATGGTGCAGTGGCGGCCGGCGGCGTTGCGGGGGCACCCCGCTGCCCGGTGCCGGAGCGGTCGGGATCGGGCACCGTGAACGTACCGCCCCAGTCCGCCGTCGCGTCCTCACGGGACGTCGCGGGCTTCGGCGCGGCAGCCGGGAGACGCGCGGCGAGCTCAGCGGCCGTCTTCGGGAAGGCGGGGCCGTCCTTCGGTGCGCTGGCGGCGGGCTGCTCGGCCGCGGCGTCGTTCTCGGCGGCCGAATCCTGCGTGGGGGCCACTGGAGTCTCGTCCTGCGTTGACTCGGGAGCAGGCACCTCTGTCCCGGGTCCGCTTCGCGGCGCCGGTGCCTGTGCGGGTTCGTCGACGGGAGCGGCCTGCGACGGCTGGATCGGCTGTGGTTCGGCCGGCTGCGGTTGCGGCTGGGTCTCAGCCGGCTGGGCCTGCTGCCCGGCGGGCTCTGGCTGGGCGTCGGTCTCGCTCTGGCGGGCCTTGCGCAGAGCCTCGCGGACCGCGGCGGCACCGGAGGCGCCGTTGGCGTCGAATCCGCCCACGCCGGTGTCGGCTGCGGGGTCGCCACCCGGGGCGGCGTCGTGCTGTGCGGGGGAGGAACCGTCTGCCAGGGGGGCGTCGCCGCCGTAGGTCAGACGCCGTTCGATGCGGTCGACCCGGGCGCCGATGCCGCGCTCCGTCGTGTCGGAGGCTGGCAACAGGAGGCGGGCGCACAGCAGCTCGAGGTGCAGTCGCGGGCTCGTGGCGCCCGTCATCTCGGTCAGAGCCTGGTTGGCGACGTCGGCGGAACGGCTGAGCTCGGCCTGCCCGAGGAGGGCGGCCTGCTGCTGCATCCGGGCGAGCTGGTCGGCCGGCAGGCCGCGGATGATCTGCGCGGCGCTGTCCGGCATGGCCTTGACGATGATCAGGTCGCGCAGCCGCTCGAGCAGGTCTTCGACGAACCGGCGGGGATCGTGGCCGGTCTGGATGACGCGGTCGACGACGCCGAAGACCGTCGCGGCGTCCTGCGCGGCGAGGGCGTCGACGACGTCGTCCAGCAGGGTCGCGTGCGTGTATCCGAGCAGCGAAACCGCGAGTTCGTAGTTGAGCCCCTCCGCACCGGCGCCCGCCATGAGCTGATCGAGAACGGAGAGCGTGTCGCGGACGGAGCCGCCGCCGGCGCGCAGCACGAGCGAGAGGACGCCCGGGGCGACGGGGACTCCCTCCTGCTGGCAGAGGCGCTCGAGGTACTCGATGAGCGTCTCCGGCGGCACGAGCCGGAAGGGGTAGTGGTGCGTGCGCGAGCGGATGGTGCCGATGACCTTGTCCGGCTCCGTTGTCGCGAAGATGAACTTGATGTGCTCCGGTGGCTCCTCGACGATCTTGAGCAGCGCATTGAAGCCGGCCGACGTGACCATGTGGGCCTCGTCGATGATGAAGATCTTGTAGCGGTCCCGAGTGGGGGCGAACGTGGCGCGTTCGCGCAGGTCGCGCGCGTCGTCGACGCCGCCGTGGCTGGCCGCGTCGATCTCGATCACGTCGAGCGATCCCGGGCCGCCCGTCGCCAGGTCCACGCAGCTGGCGCAGGTCCCGCACGGGTTCGGGGTGGGGCCCTGTTCGCAGTTCAGGCAGCGGGCCAGGATGCGCGCGCTGGTCGTCTTGCCGCAGCCGCGCGGGCCGGAGAAGAGATAGGCGTGGTTGACGCGGTTCTTCTCGAGGGCGGCCATCAGGGGAGTGGTGACATGCTCCTGCCCGATGACGTCCGCAAAGCTGTCCGGCCGGTATCGGCGATAAAGGGCTGTACTCACGGGACAACCCTACCCAACGCGACCAAGCTCATGCATGCCGGGGCGGGGTGCCTGTGGATGCATCCCCGAAGGTGGACGGAAAGTCGAAAATCCAGGGCGCGCGGGGGAGGTTCGCGGGGTCGAAAGCGTCGAGCGCCTGCTCGAGCGGGCCCGCCGGGAGTCCGAGCGATGCCAACAGGACATCACGCACCTCACCCGGCTCGACGGCGTCGTACCGGGCGCCGTCGACCTCGAAGGGGGTGGACAAGTCACCCAGGGTGACGGCGCCGTCGCGCTTGGCGAGGCGCTGGCCGTCTGTGTTCAGCACGAGCGGGACGTGCGCGTACTCGGGGATGGGCGCGCCCAGCAGCGTCGCCAGGTAGGCCTGGCGCGGAGTCGACGGCAGCAGGTCGTCGCCCCGGACGACTTGGTCGATCCCCTGCAGGTGGTCGTCGACGACGACGGCGAAGTTGTAGGCGGGCACACCGTCGTTGCGGCGGACCACGAAATCGTCGACGACGCCCGCGTACTCGCCGACGAGGGCGTCGACGACGGTGAACGTCTCCGTCGCGGACCGCAGGCGGAGTGCGGCGGGGCGCTCGGCGCGACGGCGGGCGCGCTCGGTATCGCTGAGGTCCCGGCACGTGCCCGGATAGGACCCGGGGGCGGCATGCGGGGCGCGCGGCGCGTCGGCGACATCGCGGCGGGTGCAGAAGCACTCGTACAGCAGGTCAGCGGACCGCAGCCGCTCGAGGGCCCCGTCGAACCCGGCCAGTCGATCCGTCTGGCGTTCGGCGACGCCGTCCCACGTCAGGCCGATCGCCCGCAGGTCGCGCAGTTGGACTTCCTCGGCGCCGGCCCGGGTGCGGTCGAGATCCTCGACGCGGAGCTGGAAGTCACGGCCGGTTGAGCGGGCGAAGAGCCAGGACAGGATTGCGGTGCGGAGGTTGCCCAGATGCAGTTCGCCGGAGGGGCTCGGGGCGAAGCGTCCTGCTCCCATGGTGGCCCTCCTGCGCGAAGAAAACGGGGCGGGAAAGTAGAAGACCCCTCATGCACCTGCCAGAGCCCACCTACCCTTGCTACCTTCCGGTCCTGGGGGAGTTCAGCGAGATGACACCACATGAGGGGCCGAGAAATCAGTGTAGCCCAGAACCGGCCAGCGTCCAGAATCGAGGCGCCCCCACCGCCCCGGGAGTGGCGGTCATCACAGCAGGTGGTGGCGATTGGGGGATACTCCGATTGTCAGGTATGGTTGGACCTGCTCATTTTTGAGCAAACCTGGAGGATTCGCCTAGCGGCCTATGGCGCACGCCTGGAACGCGTGTTGGGTTAACGCCCTCAGGGGTTCAAATCCCCTATCCTCCGCCGATACGACGTCCCGGTTCGCAGTTCGCTGCGGCCGGGACGTTGTTGTTTAACCTCTCCGTCGCGAATCCGGGAGGAGGGTTCGCGGCCACAAGATACGCCCGGCCCGGCCCGGCCTGCTTGCTGCGTGAATGCCGGATGTTCGCGCCGAACCATTGCCTTCCACGCCGTCAGCCGAGAAACTCACAGGAGACACCCCTTCTAAAGGCGCCTGCGAGAAAGGATGACGATCATGGCACACATCGAGTCTCTCCTGTCCAAGCTGGAGCAGTGGAAAGACCTCGACCGCTTGTCCGGCCCGCTGGCCGCGAAGGTCGAGGCCGCGGTCTCCCCGAAATGCGTGCGCAACCTCCTCAGCGGCAAAGCGCTCGGGCACCCGCTTCATCCCGCTCTCGTCGCCGTCCCGATCGGGGCGTGGGGCACCGCCGCCGTTCTGGACGTGTGCGGGTACGACGACGCCGCGGACGCCGCGGTAGCCACCGGTCTTCTCGGCGCTGTACCCACGGCGGCGGCCGGCCTGCACGACTGGTCCTTCACCATGGGCGCCGAGCGCCGCGTCGGGTTGGTGCACGCCGCCGCCAACTCGGCGGCCACGCTCCTCTACGCCGTGTCGCTCGTGAGTCGGCGGGCGGGTCACCGCGGGCTGGGTCGCTGCCTCTCCTTCGCCGGGTTCGGGCTCGTGAGCGCGGCCGGCTTCCTCGGTGGGCACCTGTCCTACGCCCAGGGGGTGGGTGTCAGCCGCGCCGGCTGGCGGGAACCGGCTGAGCAGTGGGTCGACGTCGGCCACCTCGACGACTACGACGACGGCGCGCCCACCGTGGTGGAGGTCGACGGTGAGCCGGTCATGGTCCTGCGGGACGGCGACGAGATCCTGGCGCTGCACAACACCTGCACCCACCTCGGCGGTCCGCTGGCCGAGGGCGAGCTGCGCGACGGCTGCGTCGTCTGCCCGTGGCACGGCAGCGAGTTCGATCTACGCACGGGTGCGGTGCTGGCCGGGCCAGCGAGCGTCCGGCAGCCGCGGTACGAGGCCGAGGTTTCCGACGGCCACGTCCGACTCCGCGCCGCCTGAACAGATGCCGTCCCGCGTACGCCCTCCGGAGGAGGCCGGCGTGGTTCGGGGCTCCCGGTTTCACCCCGCAGGGGGACGCGCCCGGCGTTTTTTGTCCCCTAGCGTGGAGTGCATGAAACATACTCCTGCCGCGGCGTCCCGCTTCGACCCCTATTCACCGCTCTCGGGCGCCATTCAGGTGGTGGTCACCGGGGCGCTCACGCTCATCGACCCGTCCGCGTTCCGGCCCGACACACGCCGCGTGGCGCGTGGCGCTCTGTCCGCGGCGACGGGCGTGCTGGTCGGCGCGGTGTGGAACCACGGCATGCGCCAGGCGATGGCCGAGCACGCCGCGCAGGCATCGGAGTCGGCGGAACGCGTGCAGCATCAGGACGCGTCGGAACCTGGGCGGGACTCGGGGGCTTCCGGTGCGGAGGACTCGAAGCTCGCCGGCACGGGCGCGGCCATCGGTATCGGCGGTGCCATGGGCGTGCTGACCTACGGCTGGATGCTCCTCGGCGAGAAGATCGACGCCGGCATCCACCGCTCGCTCGCGAACCGAGGAGTACGGCACCCGCGCGTCGTCATGGCGCTCGGCGCCGCGGGTCTCACTTGGGTTCTCTTCGAAGTCGACCGCCGCACGCGGGACGACGACGGCGAGGCACCCGCCGCGGGTGAGGCGCCGGCGTCGTAGTGGAGAGGGTCCTCCTTGCCGGCGCGACCGGCTACATCGGCCGTCACCTCGCGGCCGCGCTGCACGCCGGCGGGTACCGCGTGCGGGCGGTCGTCCGGGACGTCGCGCGCGCCGAGGCACCCGGGGCGTTCGGGGCGCCGGCGCTCGCCGGGCTCGTGGACGAGTGGGTGGAGTGCGACGTGGCCCGCCTCGGGCCTGAGGCGATGGCGGGCGCGGACCGCGTGGTCTCCGCGCTCGGCGTGACGCGGCAGAAGGCCGATCCGTGGGACATCGACTACGCCGCGAACCTGCGCCTGCTGGAGCTCGCCGAGGCTGCCGGCACCGCCTCGTTCCTTTACGTCGGCGTCATGAACGCCGCGGGCGGCACGTCCGCCCTGATGCGGGCCAAGGCCGCGTTCGCGCAGGCGCTGGCCCGGAGCGACGTTGACCCCCAGATCGTCAACCCCTCCGCGTACTTCTCCGACCTGACCGCGATCCTCAATCTCGCCCGCCGCCGGATCGCCGTGCGCGTCGGCGCCGGGGACACCCGCATCCGGCCGATCCACGGCGCCGACCTCGCCGAGTTCTGCGTGGCCCGCCTGGGTGAGACGGGCGCGTGGGACGTCGGCGGGCCCGATGTGTTCACCTACCGAGAGGTCGTCGAGCTGGCCTTCGACGCGCTCGGGGCCACACCGCGGTGGATCGTGGTTCCGCCGGCGGTGCTGAGCGCCGGGGTCTGGGCGGCGGACCGGGCAGGGCCGCGCACGGCGTCGCTCGCCCGGTTCTTCGCCGAGGGCCTTCAGCACGACGGCGTCGGCGCGGCGACCGGGGAGCGGCGGCTGCACGACTACTACTATTCGCTCGCGGCCCGCTGACGAAGCGCCCGGGCGGTCAAGCGCGGCCTTCGGCCGATCGCCGGGACTCGACGAACCGCGCGAGCTGGGCGACGACCATGCCCCAGCCGTCGTGGAAGCCGAGCGCATCCGTGAAGACCAGCCGCTCCTGCGGGTCGACGGCGAGAAAGCAGCCCGTGATGTGCGGGCCGAAGCCGCCGTCCGGGAGGCGGAGCTCGGTGCGGAAGGAGCCACCGGGGTGCAGGTCGAGGTCGAGCACGCGGCAGACCTCGGGCTCGGGCACTCACCACTGGGCGAGGTTCGCCGGGTTCGCCCACGCGTCCCAGACGGCCACGCGCGGGGCCTTGATGATGCGGGAGACCGTCAGGTCCAGGTCGTTGCTGACTGCTGAGGTGTTGTTCATGCCGGTGACTCCTTGTCGTCTCGGGTGGCCACGAAGCGCTCGAGCCGGTCGGTACGCTCCTCCCAGATCCTCCGCTGCTCGTCGAGCCAGGATTCGACGGCGTCGAACGGCTGCCGCTCGAGTGTGCACATGCGCACCCGGCCCGTCTTGCGGGTGCTGATCCAGCCGGACTTCTCGAGCTGGCGGATGTGCTTCATGAAGGACGGCAGCGCCATCTCGAACGGCGACGCCAATTCGCCGACGGTCGTCGGTCCCCGTCCGAGCCGGTCCAGCACCGTGCGGGCGCCCGCACGACGAGGTCTGCCGCCCCGCCGGCTCGGTCAGCCGGCCGAGAGCTCGGGGTAGTGGCGGGCGGCGGTCTCCGGATGCGCACGCAGGAAACCCTTGAGGACGTTGGCGCCGTAGGAGGAGAGCATCGGGTTCTCCGGGTCGTCGGAGACCCCGCGGGCGTCGGCCGCCAGCGCGGCCGGGAGTTCGACCTCCTCGATCACGGCGTCCAGGCGCGGTGACCAGAAGAAGGGGACCGAGTAGCGGTCGACGCCGGCCGGCGGGGCGGTCACGCGGTGGATGGTGGCCATCAGGTAGCCGTCCGTCGCGACCTCAAGCATTTCGCCGAGATTGACCACGAGCGCGCCCTCGATCGGTTCGACGGTGATCCACTCGTCCTGACCGTACGGCTGGACCTCGAGCCCACCCACGGTGTCCTGCAGCAGCAGGGTCACGAACCCGTAGTCCGCGTGGGCGCCGACACCCTGGTTTCCGGCCTCGGGGACCTGACCGCCCACGTAGTGCACGAGCTTGGCCATCCAGGCCGGAGTGTCGGCGAACGGCTCGTCGAAATGGTCCTCGTTGAGGCCGAGGGCGACGGCGATCGCGGCGAGCAGTTCCGCGCCGACGCGGCTCATCAGTCCGGCCCACTCCGTGGCGGCGCGCTCGAGGTCGGGGAACGACGCGGGCCACTGGTTCGGGCCCTGGAGCTTGAAGAAAGAACGCCCCTCCGGCACCGGATCGACGATGGGGCGTTCCGGCCCGAAATCGATCTGCTCGCGGGAGTCGGCCCGGCCCCGGGTCACTTCCTTGCCCAGCCGCGTGTAGCCGCGGAACTGCGCGGAATTGCGGTTGTCGAGCGCGAGCCGGTCCGCGAGGGGCAGCGCGAAGAAGCGCGCGACCGTGTCGAGGAGCTCGGCAGTCTGGCCGTTGCGGGCGCCGTAACCGGTGATCTGGAAGAAACCTACGTGGTGCGCGGCGTCGCGCAGGGCGTCGATGAATTCCGGGTTGAAGCGGCCGTCCGCGGCTCGTGCGGAGGAGAGGTCGAGCACCGGGACAGAGGTACGGGGCGTTGTCATAAAAGTCAGGTTAAGACCGATTGTTGCGCGGCCCTGCATGAGTATGACGCCGGATTGACAGATGTTACGCCTGGTTTCGACGGTCTTGACGAGAGTGCGTTACGAGAACATACGCCCCGTCGGGGGTCGCGGTGGCGCGCGTCACGTCACGTTTGCGGATTCCGCCACTCGTGCGCCCTAAACTGACGCTCAGCGGTAGGCGGGTGCAGCGGCCGGCCGCGCGACGTCGTCGTACGCGGTGGCATGAGAGCGCTAGGGGAGTGAATGAAGAACGAAGATCCACGGCGGTGGCAGGACCAGCGCATCGTCGTGCAAGACGACCTGATGGAGATCAAGGCCGAGACGCACGACCCCGAGCTCGTCGACAGCCCGGAACACTTCCGCCGCCGGCTGTGGCACGGGATCGTCCTCACGTTCATTTTCCTCCTCGTGGTAGCAGTGGGGATCACGGCCTACCTCGTGCTCGCCCGCAAGGTGGAGCTGCCCTTCCTGCCCATGGGTCCCGAGGAGACAGTGGCGGCCCAGGACGACAACGACTGCCCCGCCGGCGAATTCGAGTACCTCAGCCACGGCGACGTGACGATCGATGTGTACAACGGGTCGGTGCAGGCCGGGCTGGCCGGCGATGTGCGGGACCGGCTGGTGAAGCGCGGCTTCGTCTCCGGCCGCGTCGGCAACCAGCAGCTGAGCAACCGCGGCGCAGTGTCGGCGATCGTCGTCAGCGGCGCAGACGGTCGCGACGAGGCACTGACCGTGCAGCGGCACCTGCCGGGGTCCACGTACGCGTTCGACGGCCGCCTCGGAGACGGCCACGTCGTCGTGCTGGTCGGGGAGGGGTATGACGGCGTGACGAAGGCGGCCGACCTCGATCGCGAGCCCGGCCCCCTGGCCTGCGAGTAGACGTCAGACGTCGCGGACTGAGTCGTCGACGCGACATCCGCGGGCATGACATGCCTCACGCCTGATCCGGACCGCCGCCCGCGATGCCTTGCGGGAGGCGGGATGCGACGCCGAATCGTGATGTGACGCCATTCTCACCGTCACGAAACCCGGATAACATGACGGCCATGTCTGACGCACCGGTATCGCACCCCCACAAAACTCCCAAGAAGGTGATCGGCGTCGCGGTCGCCGCCGCCATCGGCGGTTTCCTCTTCGGCTTCGACAGCGCGGTGATCAACGGCACGGTCGACGCGGTCCAGGGAACGTTCGGCCTCGGCGCGGGTCTGATCGGGTTCGCCGTCTCCTGCGCGCTCCTCGGCGCGATGGTCGGCGCTTGGATCGCCGGCCCCATCGCGGACCGCAAAGGCCGAGTCAAGGCGATGGTCCTGGCTTCGATCCTCTTCACGATCTCCGCGATCGGCTCCGGCTTCGCCTTCGGCGTGACGGATCTGATCCTGTGGCGCTTCCTCGGCGGCATCGGCGTCGGCATGGCCTCCGTGCTCGCCCCGGCCTACATCGCTGAGGTCTCCCCGGCGCACAGCCGCGGCCGACTGGGTTCGCTGCAGCAGATGGCCATCGTCGTCGGCATCTTCGTCGCCTTCCTCTCCAACGCGTTCATCGCGGGCAGCGCCGGCGGAGCGGCGAACGAGGGCTGGTTCGGCATGGACGCCTGGCGCCTGATGTTCCTCGCCGAGACCATTCCGGCCATCATCTACGGCATTCTGGCGCTGCGGCTGCCGGAGTCTCCCCGCTACTTGGTCGCGATCAGTGATTACGCCCGAGCGGGCAAGGCGCTCGTGGAAGTCGTCGGCCTGCAGACCAAGGAAGAAGTCGAACAGAAGATCGCCGACATCAAGGCGACCATCAACATCGAGACCAAGCAGGGCCTGCACACGCTGACCGGCGGGCGCGGCTGGCTCCTGCCGATCGTGTGGGTCGGCATTCTGCTCTCGGTGTTCCAGCAATTCGTCGGCATCAACGTGATCTTCTACTACTCGACCTCCCTGTGGAAGTCGGTGGGCTTCGACGAGAGCGCGTCCTTCACGATCTCGGTGGTCACCTCGATCGTCAACGTACTCGTGACGATCGTCGCGATCCTGCTCGTCGACAAGATCGGCCGCAAGCCGCTGCTGCTCATGGGCTCCGCGGGCATGGCCGTCACGCTGATCCTCATGGCCGTCTCCTTCAGCCAGTCCATCGTGACCCCGGCAGCAGAGCCGGGCGGCGAGGCTGTCGTCAGCCTGCCCGGAGCATGGGGCGTGGTCGCGTTGATCAGCGCCAACCTCTACGTCGTGTCTTTCGGTATCTCGTGGGGCCCCGTCGTGTGGGTCCTGCTCGGCGAGATGTTCCCGAACAAGATGCGCGCCGCGGCGCTGTCTGTCGCAGCTGCCGCCCAGTGGGCCTCGAACTTCCTGATCAGCCAGACGTTCCCGTCTCTGGCGGAGGTCGGCCTCACGCTCGCCTACGGCCTGTACGCGACGTTCGCCGTTCTGTCCTTCTTCTTCGTCTGGCGTTTCGTCGAGGAGACCAAGGGCAAGGAACTCGAGGACATGCACAAGTAGCCCCGCACCGCCCCAAAAAAGGTGGCCGCCGCCCGCGTATCGACGCGGACGGCGGCCACCGTCGTCTGAGCCTGAGCGGTCAGTCGCAGCCCTGCGGGCCACACGCCGGGCCATCGGCGGGCGAAGTTGCGCCACCGACCATCGTCAGCGGGGTCAGCTCGCCGTAGGCCTGCTCCAGGGCGCGAGCGAAGGTCTCGGCCGGCTGCGCGCCGGAGACCCCGTACTTGCCGTCCAGTACGAAGAACGGCACGCCCGTGATGCCCAGCCGTCGGGCTGATGCGACGTCCTCGCGCACCGCGTCGGTGAACTCGTCGGAGTCGAGAACCCGCACGACGTCGTCGAGGGCGATGCCGGTACCGGTCGCCAGAGCGATCAGCTCGTCGCGATCGCCGATGTCGCGCCCGTGCTCGAAGTGCGCCGAGAGCAGGGCTTCCTTGAGTTCGTCGGCCAACTCGTATTCGGCGGCCAGGTGCAGGACGCGGTGGGCGCTGAACGAATTGGCGACCTTGAGGGCGGAGAAGTCGTAGTGCAGGCCCTCGGCTGCGGCCTGTGCGGCGACATGCTCAAACATCTGCGCCACCTGGTCGCGGGGCATCCCCTTCCGCTCTGCGAGGTAGTCGAGCTCAGACCCGGCATAGTGCGCGGGAAGGTCCGGGTCCAGCTGGTAGCTGTGCCACACGATGTCGATCTGATCCTCAAACGGGACGGAACGGAGGGCGGATTCGAAGCGGCGCTTGCCGATGTAGCACCACGGGCAGGCGACGTCGCTCCAGATGTCGACCTTCAGGCGCGGGGATTCTGCTGTCATGCCGTGTTCAACCTCGGATCGGCCCTGCACATTCCCGAGCCCACGGGTGTCGGAATGGTGCGGCAGCGGTCTGATGCTCGGCGACCCCCAATGGAGGGTGAAGTGAATTCCACATGAACGGGACAATGAGTGTCTTGGTATCCCTTGCGGCATAACGTGAGGCCACGACCGAGTTCGCCAGGGGGTGGCGGTCGAATACGGCTTCATCAGGCATTGCTTCGATCTTCAACGGCACGAAAACTTTGCTCAACATGTTGCTCCGCGACCGTTATATCCAATAGTGTTCAAAACGCAGGGACGACCATCACTCGCAGGCCCGCACGCACAGGTCCTTCAGCTGTGCCGCGAGACGACACAGAAAGAGACAGTGCCGATGCACGCCTCACACAATTTTTGGAAGCGCACCAGCGTTGCCTGTGCCGCCACGGCCCTCGTCTTCGGGACCGCCTTTGTCGCCGCCCCGGCGGGCGCGGCCCCGACTGCCGCGGTACCGTCCGGAAACAACTCCGGCATCTCCCCCGAACTGGTGGAAATCTCGCCGAAGAGCGAGAAGAGCTCGGAACTACCGGATCCGGAGGGCCTCGAGGAGGCCGTCGAACGCGACCTGGGGACGTCACTCGAGGAATTCTTCGCCGCAGGGGAGGTCGCCAAAGCCGCCGCGGAGCTCAAGGCCGAGCTCGCCGACCAGGATCTGACGATCGAGGTCGTCGTCGAGGGAGACCGCGTACTGGCGTTGGCCGACCCCGATCAGCTGGACGCCGCCAAGGCTGCCTTGAAGGACCTCACGGAGGGCGTCGACGTCGACGTCGAGCTCCGCAGCACCGAACACGCCGTGGAAGCCGACGCGCAGGCCGAAGCCGAGACCACAGCTCCGGAGGCCGTGCCGTCTCATAGCGGGCAGCAGACTTCGGACAAGTCTGCCGCGCAGAAGCGGGCCGTCGCGGCCGGCTCCGTAGAGTCTTTGATCGCGGCATACACCGCCGAATTCGGGCTTGCGAACCTGCAGTCGATCACGACCGACGGCGGCCGCTTCGTGATCCGGACGGGCGACCTCGAGGAAACCGGTCCGGCGGACGTTGCGGATCAAAATTCCGATTCTGCGGGAGCGTCCGCCGAAGAGTTCGCCGACCAGTACACGAACGTCGTCGTGGAGGCCGTCTCGGGCCCGGCCGAGCCGTTCGGTGAGAACGACCTCGTCGGGGGCATGCCATTCGGCCAGTCTGCGGACGGCGTCAATTGGGACGTCTGCTCGACCGGTTTCACCGGGTTCGATGCCGCTGGCAACGACGCCGTCATCTCCGCCGGTCACTGCAGCAACGACGGCGACGTCGTTGGACCACTGAATCTGCTGGACCAGCAGGGTGAACCAGATAACTTCAACGGTCCCGCACAGGTTTTGGGCAGCTTCGGATTCTCGCAGTTCGGCGGCGCAGGCCACAGCCCATCCACCTACCCGGAGCCCGACAATGTGGGCACCGACATCGCCGTGATCGACGACATCAACCCGGAACTGGTTCCGCAGGCGACGGTCTCCGACTGGTCGACCGCACCGGACATCACGGAGGCCGGGCCGAGCGTGACCGACGTCGCGGAGCCGGTCATCGGAGCCGAAGTATGCAAGTCCGGTCGCACCACCGGCTGGACGTGCGGGACGATCGAAGGCATTGGCGTCTTCTTCATCGCCGGCCACGACTACGAGAACGACGAGAACGACATCCGGGCCGTCCAGGGCTTCAGCTCGGACGATCTGGAGGCCTCCGAGGGCGACTCGGGCGGATCGATGATTTCCGGCACCGTCGCGATCGGCGTGATCAGCGGTGGCAGCGATTCGATGACGTTCGGCACGGGCCTTGTCGACGGGCTCAGCTACACCGACGACTACTCGGTGCGACTGCATCTCGAGTCGCCGGAGATCACCTCGGTCTCCGACGGGGAAGAGGTCGAAGCCGGTGAGTCCATCTCCGGTGTCGTCGCCGACGCTGCGTCCGGGACCCAGGTGGTCGTCCGTTCCACGGGCAAGTCCCCGGCGGCCTATCCGGTCAAGCGCGACGGATCGTTCGCCATCCCGGCACCCGATGAACCGGGCACCTACCGGTTCAACGTGCAGGCGCGCAACGGTTTCAGCACGTCCGGTGTGACTGGCCACTCCGTTCTCGTCGTCGAGGCCGAGCCGACCCCTACCGAGAAGCCGACGGAGTCCGCACCACCGTCGGAGTCGCCGAGTGAGTCCTCGAAGCCGTCCGAGAACCCGAGCGAATCGGCGGAACCGTCGGAGAAGCCTTCGGAGTCCACGACCCCGAGTGACTCCGCGAAGCCTTCGGAGAAGCCGACCACCTCGGCTCCGGCGCCGAAGCCGACCCAGGACGACGACGGCGGTGGCGGGGGCCGGTTGCCCGATACCGGTGCATCGAACGGCATGAAGGTCGCCGCGGCACTTGGCGGTTCGATGGCCGCGGCCGGTGCGCTGCTGCTGATGCTGCGTCGTCCGGCACGCCGTCACTGACAGGCGTACCCTTAACTGAATAGCCCCGCCGTTTCGGCGGCGGGGCGCGGCGAGCCGCCGCACCCGGAATATCAGCCGAGGAGGAGAGAGCCGTGAAACGCTCGAAAACCACCAAAGCACTTGCTCTGGCAGGCCTCGGCCTGACCGCAGCAGCACTGTCCGGGTGCGGCGGCTCTGCCGTTGCCGGGATGGAGAGCGAGGAACCCCGGCGGAGCGCTGAGGTGCAGCCCGATATCCCCATGGAGGCTGTCGTGGAACCACACAAGCGCAGCGGCGAGCTCACCGTGCTGAGCAGCCGGATCAAAGAGTCCGTCGGAGTCGAGGCCTTCGGCCAGAGCTGGATCGAGGACGGCACGCTGCACGTGGCCGTCACCACGGAGGATGCCGCCGCGATCGTGACGGAGTCGGGCGCCACCTCCCACCTCGTCCGTTTCAGCGAGGCCGATCTCATGGACGCCGCTCGTTCCGTCATGGCGTGGAGCGCTGGGCAGCCCGGGGCGCCGGGGGCCCTCGGGCGGATCTCCATTGACGCCGTCGGTGAGCGCATCGTCGTCGGCGTCGCGCCCGGGAGCGCGGATCAGATCGCCGTGGCCTTTGACGCGAGCATCGCCGGCGACGTGGACGTTGAGTTCGAGCCGACCGGCGGCCCGGCCAAGACCTACTGAACAGAACGACGCCGAACACACTGATGGCGGCGGACCCCCGGCTCTGCCAGAAGAGGGGATCCGCCGCCACGTTCGTGTCGTGCGGGCGCGTCAGGCGTTCTGCAACTGCTCCTTGCGCGACCGGCACAGGTACTTGTTGTACGCGGGCAGGGTCAGGAAGTCCGGGAAGTCCTCCGCCAGGGCGGAGGCCTCGAAGATCTCCCGGGCCTCGTCGAAGCGATCACCGTCGAACCGTTCGATGCGCCCGAACTCGTCCTCGGTCCGCTCCTGAACGTACTCGCGGGTGATGACGTCGCCGTCGTCCGTCACCGCCCCCTGCTGAATCCACTGCCACAGCTGGGAGCGCGAGATCTCCGCCGTCGCGGCGTCCTCCATCAGGTTCTGCAGGGCCACGGCGCCGTTGCCGCGCAGCCAGGACTCGATGTAGCGGATGCCGATCTCCACGTTGCTGCGCACGCCGTGCTCCGTGATCAGGCCCGGTGTGCTGGCCACGTCCAGCAGCGCCACGTCGTCCGGGGTCACGTCCTCGCGCAGGCGGGACACCTGGTTCGGCGCCGAGCCGAGCACCCCGTCGAACACTTCGCGGGCCACCGGCACCAGGTCCGGGTGGGCCACCCATGAGCCGTCGAAGCCGTCGTTGGCCTCCCGGGTCTTGTCGGCGGTCACCTTCTCGAAGGCGACGGCGTTCGCCGCCTCGTCCCGGCGGTTCGGGATGAACGCCGCCATGCCGCCGATCGCCATCGCGCCGCGGCGGTGGCAGGCCCGCACCAGCTGCTCGGTGTAGGCGCGCATGAACGGGGCTGTCATCGTCACCATGGAACGGTCCGGCAGCACGAACCGCGGGCCGCGCTCCCGGAAGTTCTTGATGACCGAGAAGATGTAGTCCCAGCGCCCGGCGTTCAGGCCGGCCGCGTGCTCGCGCAGCTCGTAGAGGATCTCCTCCATCTCGAACGCCGCGGTGATCGTCTCGATCAGCACGGTGGCCCGGATCGTGCCCTGCTCGATGCCGATGTAGTCCTGGGCGAACACGAACACGTCGTTCCAGAGGCGCGCTTCCTGATGACTCTCCAGCTTTGGCAGGTAGAAGTACGGACCGCGGCCCATCTCGATCAGCCGCTTGGCGTTGTGGAAGAAGTGCAGTCCGAAGTCGACGAGGGCGCCCGCCATGGGCGCGTCGGCGATCGTCAAGTGCTTCTCGGGCAGGTGCCAGCCGCGCGGTCGGACAACGATCGTCGGCAGGTCGGTCAGTTGCTCACCGGAGAGCCGGTACTCCTTGCCCTCCTCCGTCGTGAAGTCGATGCGGCGGTCGAGCACGCGCTGCAGGTTGACTTGGCCCTTGATCACGTTGCGCCAGTTTGGCGTGAGCGAGTCCTCCATGTCCGCCAGCCAGACCTTGGCGCCCGAATTCAGGGCGTTGATCGTCATCTTGCGGTCGGTCGGCCCGGTGATCTCGACGCGACGGTCCTCGAGGCCCGGCGCGATGGGCGCCACCTGCCACGAGGAGTCCTCGCGGATGTGCTGCGTCTCGGGCAGGAACTTCGGGTCTCGACCGCGGGAGATCGACCGGCGGCGCTCCTCGCGGGCCCGCAGCAGTTCCAGCCGCCGGCCGTCGAACCGGGTGTGCAGCTCCCGGAGGAAGTCGATGGCTTCCGGGGTCATGATGCGCTCCTGGTCGCACACCGGTGGGCCGGACAGGGTCATTCCGTTGATGGTGATGGGGGAGTTCATGATGAGAGTCCTTAGAAAACGTCGGGGGAGACGACGGCGGCGGGCGAGCCGCCGCCGTCGTGCTCGGAGAGAAAGATCAGTGGAACTGGCCCTCTTCGGTGGATCCCACCAGGGCGAGCGTGGACGCTTCGGGGTTGAGCGCCGTGGAGATGGCGTCGAAGTAGCCGGTGCCGACTTCGCGCTGGTGCTTGGTCGCGGTGTAGCCGCGGGCCTCGGAAGCGAACTCGCGCTCCTGGAGGTCGACGTAGGCGGTCATGCCGTCGCGGGCGTAGCCGTGGGCCAGGTCGAACATCTCGTGGTTGAGGGCGTGGAAGCCGGCCAGGGTGATGAACTGGAACGTGAAGCCCATCGCGCCGAGCTCGCGCTGGAACTTGGCGATCGTCGCGTCGTCGAGGTGCTTGCGCCAGTTGAAGCTCGGCGAGCAGTTGTAGGCGAGCATCTGGTCGGGGTGCTCGGCCTTGACGGCCTCGGCGAAGCGCCGCGCCAGGTCCAGGTCGGGTGTGCCCGTCTCCATCCAGATCAGGTCGGAGTAGGGGGCGTAGGCCTTGGCTCGGGCGATGCACGGTTCGATGCCGTTGCGGACCTTGTAGAAGCCCTCGGCCGTGCGCTCGCCGGTGATGAACTCCTGGTCGCGCTCGTCGACGTCGGAGGTGATGAGGGTGGCAGCCTCCGCGTCGGTCCGGGCGATGATGACGCTCGGGGTCTCCGCGACGTCGGCCGCGAGGCGGGCCGCATTCAGCGTGCGGATGTGCTGCTGGGTCGGGATGAGCACCTTGCCGCCGAGGTGGCCGCACTTCTTCTCGCTCGCGAGCTGGTCCTCCCAGTGAACACCGGAGGCGCCCGCGCCGATCATCGACTTCATGAGCTCGTAGGCGTTGAGCGGACCGCCGAAGCCGGCCTCGGCGTCGGCGACGATCGGGACCAGCCAGTCCTCGACCGTGCTGATGCCCTCGGCGTGCTCGATCTGGTCGGCCCGCAGCAGCGCGTTGTTGATGCGGCGGACGACCTGCGGCACCGAGTTCGCCGGGTAGAGCGACTGGTCCGGGTACGTGTGGCCGGAGAGGTTTGCGTCGGCGGCGACCTGCCAGCCGGAGAGGTAGATGGCGCGGAGGCCGGCCTTGACCTGCTGGACGGCCTGGTTGCCGGTGAGGGCGCCGAGGGCGTTGGTGTAGCCGCCGGTCGGGGCCTCGGTGGTGAGCTGGTTCCACAGCTTCTCGGCGCCGCGGCGGGCCAGGGTGTGCTCTTCGCGGACCGTTCCCTGGAGCTTGACGACGTCCTCGGCCGTGTAGTCGCGGGTCGTGGAGTTCCAGCGGGGATTCGCATCCCACTCGAGCTTGAGCTGCTCGGTGCGGTTGCTGGCGGTGTTCTCACTCATCGTGTGCTCCTTTGCTTCGAGTTCGGAAGACCTCGCTGTCTTCCGCTGTTCTCGTCGTAGAAGCCACTTTTCTGCAGATGCAACCCCAAAACTAGTGCTTTCTCCTGTAAAGAAATGCGTTTCTTGCGGAAAGCGGCAGAAATTAAGAAGTCGTTTCCGGGGCTTGAAGATTCCGTGATGCAAGAAGTTGCTTCCAAAAAACTGTGGTGTATCCCACATCAGACTGCTACTCTCAACTTGTCTATGGCGGGCACCCGCGGTTTCGGGTCGCTATCTACCGGGCGCTAAACCAATCCTTTTCAGCCGACGGGCTGTGTCGGAGCTCGGGTCGCCGCTGGTGCCTTCGGGGTCCTCTGACCGGCACGTCGCGAACTCGAGGAGTCGCACGATGAGCGTCAACACCCCCACCGGCCACGACTATCTGTCGATGGCCATCGACATCGCCACGACCAACGTCCACAACGACGGCGGTCCGTTCGGCGCCGTCGTCGTCGCCCCCGACGGGCGCACGTTCTCCGGCGTCAACCGGGTCACCGCGAACAACGACCCGACCGCCCACGCCGAAGTGGTGGCCATCCGCGCCGCCGCGAGTGCTCTGGGCACTTTCGACCTGAGCGGCAGCACGCTGTACTCCAGCTGCGAGCCGTGCCCCATGTGCCTCGCGTCCTCGCTCTGGGCGCGGATCGACAGGGTCGTCTTCGCCGCCGACCGCCACGATGCGGCCAGCGCCGGCTTCGACGACGCCGTCTTCTACGGCTACTTCGACCCCGACGGCGACCAGAGCCTCATGCCCGTCGAGCGTCGCAGGGCGGGTCCGGAGGAGCATCTGGCGCCCTTCCGTGCCTGGAGTGACCTCGAGACCCGGATCGATTACTGAGGCGGGGCTGAACCATGGCTATCACCGATCACTCGCAGCCGCAGCCGCGGGACACCGGCAAGAGCCGCGGGGCCAACGCCGGTTCCCCGCCCCCCGGTGGCGGGCCCGCGAGCGCCGTTGTCGACAAGTTCTTCCGCATCACCGAGCGCGGATCCACGCTGTCGCGCGAATTCCGCGGCGGCATCGTCACGTTCTTCACGATGGCCTACATCGTGATCCTCAACCCGCTCATCCTGGGCGGGTTCGGCCCCGACGCGGCCCCGGTCGATGCGGCCGGCGGCTGGCTCCCGGCCGCGCAGGTCGGGGCCATGACGGGCCTGACCGCCGGCGCGATGACCATCCTCTTCGGCCTCGTCGCGAACCTGCCGTTTGGCCTCGCCGCCGGCCTCGGCATCAACTCCTTCCTGGCCGTCTCCGTGATCCAGGACGTCACCTGGCCCGAGGCCATGGGCCTCGTCGTCATCAACGGCGTGCTGATCGTCATTTTCGGGCTGACGGGCATCCGGACAGCGATCTTCCGGGCGATCCCCAAGGACCTCAAGGCCGCCATCACCGTCGGCATCGGCCTGTTCATCACGTTCATCGGGTTCGTCGATTCCGGCTTCGTGACCCGCACGCCCGGCGGTCCACCCGTCCAGTTGGGCGACGGCGGCTCCATCGTCTCCGTGCCGACGATTATCTTCGTCGTCGGGCTGCTCATCATGGGCGCGCTCGTGGCTCGCGGCGTCCAGGGCGGGATCCTCATTGGCATCGTCGTCGCCACCGCGCTCGCCGCGGTCGTCGAGGCCGTGTTCAAGATCGGTCCGGCCTCCGACGCCAACCCCCACGGCTGGCACCTGAACTCCCCGGTGCTCTCGGGGCAGATCGTCGCGGTGCCTGACCTGAGCCTGGCGGGCGAGTTCGACCTGTTCGGCGCGTTTTCGCGGATCGGCGTGCTGGCCGCGACGATGCTCGTCTTCACGCTGGTCTTCACCAACTTCTTCGACGCCATGGGTACGATGACCGGCCTCGCGAAGAACGCCGGGCTGGCCCACAAGGACGGCACGTTCCCGCGCCTGAAGGCGGCGTTCGTCGTCGAGGGCCTCGGCGCCGTCGCCGGCGGCATGGGCTCCTCGTCCTCGAACACGGTCTACGTGGATTCGGCCGCCGGTATCGGCGAGGGCGCCCGCACCGGGCTCGCCGCCGTGGTCACCGGGGCGTTGTTCCTCGTCTCGATGTTCTTCACGCCGCTGACTTCGGTGGTCCCCATCGAGGTCGCCGCCGCAGCTCTGGTGCTGGTCGGCACACTCATGTGCACGCAGATCCGCGAGATCAATTTCAAGAAGTTCTCGACAGCTCTGCCGTCGTTCCTGACGCTGGTGACGATGCCGCTGACCTACTCGATCGCCAACGGCATCGGCGTCGGCTTCATCGCGTGGGTCGTCATCAACACCGCTGCCGGCCGCTACAAGAAGATCCACCCGCTGATGTGGGTCGTGGCCGTCGGATTCCTGGTCTACTTCGCGCGCGGACCCATCACGGTCTTCCTCGAGTAGGCGCCCCGCCCGCACCGTCACGGGGCGTGTGACCCTTGACACCGGCGGGGGCATGGACTTTACTTTTCAGACCAATGAAAAGACTTTTCCATGATTCGAGAGATCGATGACGGACCTGTTCCGGCGGCCCGTTCGGGCCGCCGTGGCGTCCGACGGCGGCGAACGCCGTCGTCGGCTTCATTCCCACCGCGTCCGGTGACCTGACGCGGCTCCTGGAGGAGGATGGCCACCATGGGTGGATGTATTGCCTGGTCGAAGGGCCAGATCGCTCACGGCGATTGACGATGCTGGTGCGCTCCGGACCCCTGCGGGTCATGGGCGCGCCCGACAGCGCCCTGGCCCGTATCGGCCGCGCCACGCGCCCAGCGCGGCGACGTGATCGGTGGCCTGGGCCACGGCAACCACTCCATCCATTCTCGATGCGCCCTGGCATGGGGCGCAGGAGGTCAGCGGAATGACCGCGCAGACAACTCAAGAATCCCGATGCCGGATCACGGTCAACGGGACCGCCCGCGAATTCGACGGCCCGACGCACACCAACGCCCTGGACTTCCTCCGCGGTGAGGGCCTCATCGGCGCCAAGGAGGGGTGCGCCGAAGGCGAGTGCGGGGCGTGCGCGATCCTCGTCGCCCGCGCCGACGGCGACGGCACCCGGTGGACGGCGCTCAACGCGTGCCTGCTGCCCGCCGCCGCGCTCGACGGCCAAGAGATCGTCACCTCCGAGGGGCTGGGCGAACCGGGCGACCTGCACCCTGTCCAGGACCAGATGGCCCGTCTCGGGGGTTCCCAGTGCGGCTACTGCACCCCGGGCTTCGTCTGCAGCATGGCCGCCGAGTACTACCGGCCCGAGCGCGCCGAGGCCGCGCACGCGGCGAACACGGACGACGACGGCGACCACCACTGCGGCCCCAACGGGTTCGATGTGCACTCGCTCTCGGGCAACCTGTGCCGGTGCACCGGCTACCGGCCGATCCGCGACGCGGCCTTCGCTCTCGGGACCCCGGACACCGACGACGGTCTCGCCGCCCGCCGCGCCGCGCCGGCCCCCGCGCCCGCGTTCACGGACCTCGCCGGGGCCGACACGCCGACGGGGGAGACCGGCCGCTACCGCCGGCCGGCATCCCTCGCCGACGCCCTGCGGATCCTGGGCGAGGAGCCGGAAGCGCTCGTCGTCGCCGGCGGCACCGACTGGGGCGTCGAGGTCAACATCAAGGGCGCCCGCGCCCGCTCGGTCGTCGCGATCGACCGGCTCGCGGAACTGCGCCGGATCGAGATCGCCGACGGCTTCATCGAACTCGGGGCCGCGTGCACGCTGAGCGAGCTCGAACGCGAGCTCGCGGGCAGAGTCCCGCTGCTCGGCAAACTGTTCCCCCAGTTCGCGTCCCGCCTCATCCGCAACGGGGCGACCATCGGCGGCAACCTCGGCACGAGCTCGCCCATCGGCGACACCCCGCCGGCGCTGCTCGCGCTCGACGCGGAGCTCGTCCTCACCTCCCTTGAGGGGCGCAGGACCGTTCCGCTGGGTGAGTACTTCACGGGCTACCGGCAGACCGTGCGCGCACCCGGCGAGCTCATCACCTCGATCCTGATCCCGACGCCGCTCGCGCCGATGACGTCCTTCCAGAAGATCGCCAAGCGGCGCTTCGACGACATCTCCTCCGTCGCGATCGGCTACGCCGTGGCGGTCGACGACGGCGTCATCACCCGGGCGCGCATCGGGCTCGGCGGCGTCGCCGCCACGCCCCTGCGGGCCGTGGCCACGGAGGCCGCGCTCGAAGGCCGGCCGTGGAGCCTCGAGACCGTCCGCGCGGCGGCGGAGGTCATGGCGGGAGAAGGGACCCCGATGGACGACCACCGCGCCAGTGCGAAGTACCGCACCGCGATGCTCGCGTCCTCCCTCGAGCGGTTCTACGCCGAACAACTGACACTTGCCGGCCACGGAAGAGGGGAATGAACCTATGAGCCACCTGTCCCAGCGCCCCGCCGGCGCCGTCGTCGGCGAGGCCCGCCCGCACGAGTCCGCGATCGAGCACGTCACCGGCACCGCCCTCTACACCGACGACCTCGGCCACCGAATGGTCGGGCTCCTGCACGCCTACCCCGTGCAGTCCACGCACGCCCACGCGAGGATCCTCAACCTGGACACCTCACCTGCGGAGGCCGTCCCCGGCGTCGTCCGGATCATCACCGCCGCCGACATCCCCGGCGTGAACGACCAGGGCGCCAAGCACGATGAGCCGATGCTGCCGGTCGACGAGGTGATGTTCTACGGGCAGCCGGTCGCGTGGGTGCTCGGCGAAGATCTCGAAGCGGCCAAGGCCGGCGCCGCCGTCGTCGTGCTCGACTGCGAACCGCTCGCGTCCCTCGTGACGATCCGCGACGCGATCGAGGCCGGCAGCTACCACGGCATCAGCCCAGTCATCGACAAGGGCGACCCCGACGGCGCCTTCGCCGAGGCGCCGCACGTCTTCGAGGGCGAGTTCGAGTTCGCCGGCCAGGAGCACTTCTACCTCGAGACCCAGAACTCCCTGGCCTACGTGGACGAGGGCGGGCAGATCATGATCAACTGCTCCACCCAGCACCCCACGGAGACCCAGGACATCGTCTCCCACGTGCTCGACGTGCCCGCCCACCAGGTCACCGTGCAGGTGCTGCGCATGGGCGGCGGGTTCGGCGGCAAGGAGATGCAGCCCCACGGGTACGCTGCGCTCGCCGCCCTCGGCGCCACCCTGACGGGCCGGCCCGTGCGCGTGCGCCTGAACCGGACGCTCGACATCACGATGACGGGCAAGCGGCACGGCTTCCACTCGGCGTGGAAGATCGCCTTCGACGACGACGGGAGGATCCTCGCGCTCGACGCGACGCTCACCGCCGACGGCGGCTGGAGCCTGGACCTCTCGGAGCCGGTGCTCACGCGGGCGATGTGCCACATCGACAACGCCTACTGGGTCCCGAACATCCGGGTGAAGGGCCGCGTCGCCAAGTGCCACAAGACCTCGCAGACCGCTTTCCGCGGGTTCGGCGGGCCGCAGGGCATGCTCGTCATGGAGGACATCCTCGGCCGCGTGGCACCGGCGCTCAGGATCAGCGCGCGCGAGCTGCGACGTCGTAATTTCTACGTCGAGGGCCAGGACACGCCTTACTACCAGCCCGTGCGCCACCCCGACCGGATCGAGGCCGCCTGGTCGCAGGTGCTCGAATCGGCCGACGTGGCCCACCGCGAGGAGCAGATCGCCGAGTTCAACGCCCGCAGCGAGCACAAGAAGCGAGCTCTGGCGCTCACTCCGGTGAAGTTCGGCATCTCCTTCAACCTGACCGCATTCAACCAGGCCGGAGCGCTGGTCCTCGTCTACAAAGACGGCTCGGTGCTGATCAACCACGGCGGCACCGAGATGGGACAGGGTCTGCACACGAAGATGCTGCAGGTCGCGGCCACGACGCTGGGGGTCCCCCTGTCGCGCGTGCGGCTGGCGCCGACCCGCACCGACAAGGTGCCCAACACGTCGGCGACCGCGGCCAGCTCCGGCAGCGATCTCAACGGCGGGGCCGTCAAGGACGCGTGCGAGCAGATCCAGGGCCGGCTCGCGCAGGTCGCGGCCATCAAACTCGGGGTCCCCGCGCACGAGATCCGCTTCGAGGGCGGCGTCGTCCGCGGGCTGAGCGCGAGTGAGACGCTCGACTGGGACGAACTCGTGCGGGCGGCGTACTTCCAGCGCATCCAGCTCTCGGCGGCCGGTTTCTACCGGACGGAGGGGCTGCACTGGGACCTGAGCAGCATGCGCGGGGAGCCGTTCAAGTACTTCTCCTACGGCGTCGCCGCGAGCGAGGTCGAGGTCGACCGCTTCGACGGCTCCTACACGCTGCGCCGGGTCGACATCGTGCACGACGTCGGCGACTCGCTCTCGCCGCTCATCGACCTGGGGCAGATCGAAGGCGGTTTCGTCCAGGGCGCCGGGTGGATGACGCTAGAGGACCTGCGCTGGGACACGAGCGAGAAGCCCACCCGTGGCCGGCTCGCGACCCAGGCGGCGAGCACGTACAAGATCCCCAGCCTCTCCGAGATGCCGGAGGTCTTCAACGTTGCGCTGCTGCAGAAGGCCCATGAGGAGGGCGCCGTCTATGGTTCCAAGGCCGTCGGCGAGCCTCCGCTGATGCTGGCGTTCTCCGTCCGCGAGGCGCTCCGGCAGGCCGTGGCGGCCTTCGGCGCTCCGGGGCATTCCGTCGACCTCGCCTCGCCAGCGACTCCGGAGGCCGTGTTCTGGGCCGTCGAGGCCGCGCGCGAGCGGGCCGGCGCACGCGCGAATACGGCCGAGTCCTCCGAGGGCGCTGCGCGCGGGGTCGCGGCGTCGATGCCATGACCTGGATGGACGTCGTCTCCGAGCTCCGCCGCGACCGGCGGCCGGCGGTCCTCGTGACCGTGGCCGCCGTCCGCGGGCACGCACCGCGGGAGGCCGGGGCGAAAATGGTCGTGACCGCCGAGGAGGTCTTCGAGACGATCGGCGGGGGCAACCTCGAGATGACCGCGGTGACTCGGGCGCGGGAGCTGCTCTCCGCGCCCGCTCCCGGGCCCGAGATGATGACGCTGCGGCTCAACGACAAGGCCCCCGCCAAGTACGGGCGGCAGTGCTGCGGAGGGGAGGTGACCGTCTTGCTCGAACCCCTGGCGGTCCCCACGACGATCGCGATCTTCGGGATCGGCAACGTCGGGCTCGAGCTGGCGAGGATCCTCTCGCGGCACGACGTCGATCTGCACCTGAGCGACTTCCGGCCGGAGTACCTCGACGGTCTCGGGGTGCTCGAACCGGCGGTCGCCAGGATCCATCCGGAACCGGCTGTCGTCGGCGAGGAGGTGATCGGCCGGCTGCCCGCCGGCTCCCACGTGCTGATCATGACGCACGATCACGCGGAGGACTTCCACTTGTGCGACGCCGCGCTGCGCCACCCGGGGCTCGCCTCGATCGGGCTCATCGGTTCCAGTGCCAAGTGGACGCGCTTCCGCAAGAACCTCGCCGAGAGTGGGCACGAGGAGTCCGCGATCGATCGGATCGACTGTCCCATCGGTCTGCCCGATCTGCCGGGCAAGCTGCCGGCCACGATCGCCGTCAGCGTCGCCGCCGAGCTGCTCAAGCAGATCTCCAGCGATCGCGCCGAGGTCCCGTCGTGACGGGCCGCCGCGGCACGGGCCGTACGCCCGCAGCCGGGGCGGACGCCGGCGTCGTCCGCCGGCGTTGGCGTACCCTCTAGGCATGACCCCCTCAGACTGGACGCGCAGCACGACGCCGGCGGGAGGCCAGCCGGACGACGACGCCGTCGACGTCATCGCGCTCGGCCGCCGGCTGCGGCACGCCCGCAAGAACCGCGGCCTGACGCTTGACGGCCTCGGCGAGCTCGTGGGGGCCGCACCGAGCCAGCTGAGCCTCATCGAGAACGGCAAGCGGGAGCCGAAGCTGAGCCTGCTGCGCCAGCTCGCGGCCGCCGTCGGGACGACCGTCGACGAACTGCTCGCCTCGGCGCCGCCGAACCGGCGAGCGGCCCTCGAGATCGAGCTCGAGCGCGCCCAGCGCGGCCCGCTCTACGAGTCACTCGGTCTGCCCCGGGTGCGCGTCTCGACGCGGCTGCCGCTCGATGTGCTCGAGTCTCTCGTGGGCCTGCAGCGCGAGCTCGAACGCCGGCTCGAGGAGCAGGCCGCGACGCCTGAGGAGGCCCGCCGCGCCAACACGGAGATCCGGGCCGAGATGCGCAAGTGCAACAACTACTACCCGGAGCTCGAGCGGCAGGCGCAGGAGCTGCTCGACGCCGTCGGGCACACCTCGGGCCCGCTGTCGCACCACGTGGCCGCGGACCTGGCTGACCACCTGGGCTTCAGCCTGCGCTTCGTCAACAACCTGCCGCACTCGACCCGATCGCTCACGGACCTGAAGAACCGCCGGATCTTCCTCACGCACGGCGGCCAGACCGACCACGACCCGCGCTCGGTGCTGCTGCAGGCCCTCGGCCACTACGTGCTCGGCCATGAGACCCCCGCGGACTACTCCGAGTTCCTGCGTCAGCGCGTCTACACGAACTATTTCGCCGCGGCCCTGCTCATGCCGCAGCGGCAGACCGTCGACTTTCTCCAGCGTGCCAAGTCGGCGAAGGAGCTGGCGATCGAGGACCTGCGCGACGCGTTCGCCGTCTCCTACGAGTCGGCCGCGCACCGCTTCACTAACTTGGCGACTGAGCACCTGGGGCTCACGACCCATTTCCAGAAGGTGCACGCCTCCGGCATCATCCACAAGGCCTATGAGAACGACGGCGTGAATTTCCCGTCCGACCACCTCGGCGCCATCGAGGGCCAGACGATCTGCCGCTCCTGGACCAGTCGCGTGGTCTTCGACGTGCCCGACAAGTTCCGCGCCTACGAGCAGTACACCGACACCGTCGCCGGGACGTTTTGGTGCACGGCTCGCACGGAGCGTCACTCCGCCGGGCTGTTCTCGCTCTCCATCGGGGTCCCGTTCGAGCATGTGAAGTGGTTCCGTGGTCGCGACACGACGGAGCGCAGCCAGTCCAAGTGCCCTGACGACTCGTGCTGCCGCCGCCCGCCGGCGGGCCTGGCTGCCGCCTGGGAGGGGCAGGCCTGGCCGGCCGCGCGCGCCAACACGCACCTGCTCGCCGCGATGCCTTCGGGTGCGTTCCCGGGCGTGGACGAAACCGAGGTCTACCGCTTCCTCGAGGCGCACCCCGACTGAGGGGTTCCCGCCCGGGCTACTCGCCGAGCGTGAGGGTCTGAGCCTGTTCGAGCGGTGTCTCTGCCACCGTGCGTTCGGTGCGGTCCAGGACGCTGCCAGCCGAGAGGACGAGGACCGCGGCGAGAAGCGCACCGCCGGCACCGCAGGGGGACGGGGCCATGGGCGGCTCACGGGAACGTCAGGGTGGGCTCGGGAGTTTAAGCAGACGAGAGTCACGGTGCATGGTGTGCCGTACCCGAAGGACCAGGAGGCCGCACGGTGGCGATGTTCGACAAGTTGATCCGCAAGGGCAAGCAAATGGCGGGCGAATATGTTCGGGAACAGCTCAATCAGCGCGGCGACGAGGGCCGGCGGAATGGAGTTCGGGATGACGGTCGTGGACAGCAGCCCAGGCGCGATGCGATGTCCGCCGGGCGGGGCGGAGTCGCGCCGGAGGATCAGGCGGCGATCGCCAAATACCACTACATGCTCAAGACGGCGCCTCCAGAGGACATGGAGCGTGCGCATGCCGAGGCGTTTTCGCGATTGACGCCCCAGCAGCGTGCGCTGCTGCAGACGGAGCTTTCGGAGCAGCTCCCCGCTGCGGAGCGGCCCGCTTCGGATCGGCCGCAGGATCTGGCGCGGGCTGCGACCCGGGCCGAGGTATCCCGGCCGGGATTCATGGAGAAGATCCTCGGCCGCAGTGGTTCCGGCCGGTCCGGCATGGGCGGCATGGCAGCCGGGGCGGCCGGCGGTCTCGGCGCCGGTCTGCTGGGCGGCGTGGCAGGTGCGTTCATCGGCACGGCGATCGCCGGGCCGCTCCTAGACGGTTTCTCGGGCGTCGGAGAAGAACTTGCAGGTGCCGCCGAGGGCCTCACCGACGGCGTCTCCGGAGTTGGAGAAGAGATCTCTGCAGCAGGAGAGGGGCTGACCGATCAGGCCGGAGGCTTCATGGGAGACTTCTTCGGCGGCGGCGGAGAGTTCGGCGGATTCGGGGGAGACGGCGGTGGGTTTGGCGACTTCGAGCTGTAGAGCGACGCCGGACGAAGCGCCGACTACACCGCGAAACGACCGGCGTAAGGAAGACTGGGCCGTATGGTGATCAACTCCGTCTTGTGCGGTCCGGCTGTCTCCTCAACTTCGCATGGGGGCGTCTGATATGACGCAGCTTGATTATCCGCGACCCGCCGCGGACTGGCTCGAAGCGCTTCCACTAGGCAATGGGCGACTCGGCGCGATGTGTCACGGCGGCGAGCCAGCTGTCTTCGACCTGAATGAGGAGACCATCTGGTCCGGGCACCCGGGCAGCCAGTTCGACCAGTGGCGGGCCGGGCCAGGGGCGGGACCGGACGCGGAAGCCACCGTCCGACGTCGTTACGACTCGGCCCGCCACGCCGCGCTCGATGGCGACGTCGAACGGGTCCGTGAGCTGATCGCCGCGAATCAGACGGGATACGTGCAATCGTTCCTACCCCTGGGCCGGCTGACGATCTCCGGGGGTGGGCCCGACGGTGTGCGGCGTCTGGACCTGGCCCGCGCCGTGCACAGCACGCTGACACCCGGCGGCGAACCGGCCACCGAGACTTTCGTCTCGCGCACCGCTGACGTCCTGGTTCACCACATCGCCCCCAGCAGCCCGGGACAGACCACCGGCGGTGCCGAAGCTGATGCAGCCGGTCCCCGGATCACGGTCGACTTCGAGACCCCTTTGCGTGTCCTGAGCGAAGACAGAACCGCCACGCGGATCGAACTGCGGGTCGAGGCGCCACGGGACGTCGCCCCCGGCCACGAGCCTGGTCTGCCAGCCGCGACCTGGCCCGATCCAGCAGATGCCGGGACTGTCCAGGCCGCTCTTGTGGTGCGCTGGGTGTCGCAGGACGGCGGCACGGGCGCGCAGGGCGCCACGGTAGTGTGCGCCGTGCGCACCACCTACCCGGGACTGGAGGCCATCGAAGCCGGGGCGGCTGACTTCCGCCCGTGGGAGGTCGTGCTGGCGGAAGCGCGCGCCGACGCTAATGCCGCATTGGCCACCGGCTACGAGCGCTTGCTGGCTGACCACACGGCAGCTCATGCCCGGCTCTACGACCGCGTGGAACTGCGTCTCGGCGCGGCTCCTGAGGCGCAAGCATCCCCGGCGGGTGCGTCGGTGGAAGCGCGCTTGGACGCGGCGCGACGGTCAGCAGACGCGGTGGCTCACGATCCAGAACTCATCGGAGTCCTCTTCGACTACGGCCGGTATCTGCTCATCTCCGCTTCGCGGCCGGGCGGCCTGCCCGCCACGCTGCAGGGAATCTGGAATGCCGAGATGCAGCCGCCGTGGTCCAGCGCCTTCACGCTGAACATCAACACCCAAATGAACTACTGGCCAGCCCACGTGCTGAACCTGGCGGAAACAGCTGAACCTCTGCATCGTCTGATTCGGGTTCTCGCCGTCACGGGTCGTGCCGCGTCCGCCGAGTTGGGTGCAAACGGGTGGGCTGCGCATCACAACACGGACGCCTGGGGCGCGTCACACCCGGTGGGCGCCGGGCGCGGCGACCCGTCTTGGGCCTTCTGGCCCATGGCCGCCCCCTGGCTGGTCCGGCACCTCGCTGAGCATCAGGCGTTCGGTGCTGCTGAGCATGGATTCGAGTCCACGGTTCTGCGCCCCGTTGCCCGCGCAGCAGCAGAATCGATGCTCGATCGGATGGTTCCCCTGGCGGATGGTCGGTGGGGCACCGCGCCGTCGACCTCCCCGGAGAACACCTACCTCGTCAACGGGTCGGCCGCGCACACCGGCGTCTCCAGCACCATGGATATCGCGTTGGCCCGGGAGCTCTTCGGACTGGTCGCAGCGTGGGGCCCGGAGGCGGACCCGCTGGTGCAGCGATCCGCCGAGGCCCTGCAGCGCTTGCCCGAGGTGGGCACGCGCGCGGCTGCGGACGGCGTGATGGAGTGGGACCGGCCCGTCCAGGAGGTTGATCCGCAGCACCGTCACGTCAGCCATCTGTATCCCCTGTTCCCCGGGGACGAAGCCGATCTCCCGGCTGACGGTTCCTTCCAGCGGGCCGCGCGGAGGACGCTGGAGCGGCGCGGACACGAGTCGTCAGGCTGGTCGCTGGCCTGGAAAACAGCGCTCTGGGCGCGGCTGCGTGAAGGCCGGCACGTGGGTGAGTTGTTAGGGCTGTTTCTGCGCGATGCCCGGGGCCTCTCCGGCCAGTGGGCCGCCGGGCTCTATCCCAACCTGTTCGCTGCTCATCCGCCGTTTCAGATCGACGGCAATCTGGGGATGCCGGCTGCTATCGCCGAAGCCCTCCTGCAGAGCCATCGCCGCACACCCGACCTGGTGCGGCAGATCGATCTCCTGCCGGCGCTGCCGCCACAGCTGGCGGACGGCCGGGTGCGGGGTCTGGTCGCGCGTCCTGGAATTCTCGTGGATATCGACTGGCAGGGCGGCGCTCTGGTCCGCGCACGATTGATGCGTTCGGCGGCAGCAGGGCGCTCGACGCCCACCGGTTCCGCACCGGGGGCAGCTGACGAATCAGGTGCCGTGTTTATCGAACTGACCGCCCCCGTGACCGGTCCTGCCGGCCCGGACGGAACCAGCACGACGACGGCCGGGCGGGCACGAGTACTGTGTCCGCCCGGCCGCCCGGTGGAGTTGAGCGCGAATGATCTGGCTCCCGTTCCGTCAACCGGAGGCCGTCCGACGCCGGCAGATTAGTCGAATCGGAGCGCGGCGAGTCGCGTGCCGGCGATCAGTTCGACCTGCAGGTCCAGCGTCGCCGCGGCCGGCAGGTTCCCGTGGGTCAGGTCCGCGCCGGCGTCGTGCCACTCGTAGGGATCGGGGTCGGCGCTGGGAAGCTGCAGGTGCGCGATCTCGGTCCAGGCCTGATCCGTTCCGCTGGGCCGCACTCGAATCGTCGCCGCGGAGCGCCCGTGCCCTGAACGCGCCAGAACCGCCGTGATCCGCGACCGGCCGTGGAGCTGAACGCGGTCGAAACGAGCCCACCCGCGCTGGCGGTGCGGCTGCACGTCGAGACACTCGCCCGCCACACGCGAGAGGGCGCCGGTCACGACCGAATCGAAAGCGTGCGCGGCGGCCGCTTCGAGGATGTCAGGACGCCGAACGCCGGGCTGCGGCCCGTCGATGGTCACGTTGCTGGTGACCACCGGCGTTCCGGCATCCGGGCCGGAGACAACACGGTAGGTGCCCGCCTGGACCACGAACGCGCCACGTGTGGACACGGGTGCCTGCCTAGTGCGAAAGTCCACCGGGTCCGCCGCGACGTCCCACACCGCAAGCAGCCCCGCGTGGACGGGAACGGTCACGGTCCGGCGCTCGCCGGGGGCGAGCTGCACGCGTCGGTAACCGGCCAGACGGATCTCCGGGGCGCGGACCGTGAGCCGCGGAGCGCGCACCCAGACGGCGACGAGTTCGTGCGCCGGCCGATCGCCGGTGTTGCGGACGGTGACCGCAGCGGTGGTTGCCTCGTGGTCCACGGTCCGGGACCCGGCGTCGTCGTCCGGAGCGCGGCGCGCCGGAACGTGTGTTGTTGTGGGTTCAGGTGCGGTCAGCCGGGGCCGGTCGAGTTCGATCGACTCGTAGTCGACGCGGGAATAAGTCAGGCCGTGCCCCAGCGGATAGATCGGGGCGGCGCTGCTGTAGCGGTAGGTCGCGCTCGAGGTGACGACGTCGTAGTCGAGCAGGTTCCCGGCATCTTCGGGACTCTCCCACCACGTCTGGGCCAGGCGGCCCTCCGGTTCGCGGTCCCCGGCAAGTACGTCGACGAGGCCGTGCCCGAGCTCTTGGCCAGCGTGGCAGGACCAGACGACGGCTGAGGCGTCCGGCACCAGCGGCGCGATGTTGTACGGGTAGCTGGAGACGATCACGAGGACGGGGGCAGCGCCGGATTCCACCGCGGTGTTCCAGAGCTCGCGGCTCTGCTGGGGAAGCTCGAGATCGGGACGGTCCTGCGTTTCCCGGCCGTCGATGTGTGGGTCGTTCCCGACGGCCACGATGACGCGTTCCGCGCCCACACAGGCATCCGCAGCTGCGGCCGCTCCGGAACGGAGGACGCGCAGCACGAATCGGGCAGCGGATTCCCGATCCGCTTCGACGGTCAGCAGTCCGTTGTCGAGGATGCGGACCCATTTGCCGCTGCCGACGTGCTGCAGGGTGCTGGTGCCGTCGGCGCCGGTCACCAGCCGGAACGTTTCCTGAGCCACCCATCCGCCGACGCGTCCTGCTGACGCGCTGACGATCCAGTCACCCCCGGAGAGGAGTTTGCCCGTGCTGACTGAACGGAGGGTGACTGTCCCGTGTCCCCAGTCGGTGACGTCAAACTGCGCCGCGGGAGTGGCGGTAGTCGCCGTTGCGGCGAGTTTGGCCTCCGCACCCGTGGCTTCGACGTAGCGATCAGCATCGACGCTGCGCAGGGCGACGCGGTCGGCGCCGTCAGCCACGCGGATCTGGGCTTCGGGGAATCGCTCGCGCAACGCGGCCGCCAGCGTGACGTGGTACGGCGGGGTGCCCGAGTACCAGTCGTGGACCAGGTGGTCGGCGAAGGTGCCGATAACCGCGATGCTTGCGGGAGTTGTGGCGTCACGGGAGACGAGCGGCAGGGCACGCGCTCCTGCGGACTCGCGATTCTCCAGCACGACGACGCCGCGGCCTGCTGCCTCGCGCGCCAGATCGCGATGTTCGGGGGTATCGATGTCGGCCGGACCGATATCCCGATACGGATCGGTTTCCGGGGTGAATTCGCCGCTGCGTTCGCGGATTAGAAGGACTCGACGGACCGCCCGGTCGATGTCGAATTCTGAGATGAGCCCCTGATCGAGCGCTTCAGTGAAGGCCTGGATGGTGGGTTTCGCGTCGGAATCATGATCGGTATACGAATCAACGCCAGCGGTCAGGGCGGCAGCGTGTGATTCTGCATGAGTGGCGTAGAAACGCTGGAGGTCCACCATGAAGGACGGGGCGGCGGCGTCGGAACAGATCGCCAGTTCGACGGCGGCGGCGTCGCGCAGTTCATCCATGAGCTCGGCGCATAGGTGGGCCGGGCGCCCGTTGACCAGGTTGTACGACGGCATGACCGACCCCACCCAGCCGGAAGCAACCGCGTGGAAGTGCGCGGGCAGTTCGAATTCGCGCAGCGTCTGCGGCGGCAGGTGGGAACTGGTGACGGACCGGTCCGTTTCATTGTTGTACGCCAGGAAGTGCTTGAGGGTGGGGACGGTCCGCCAGACGTGCGGATCCTCACCCCGCAGTCCGCGACTGTACGCTGCCCCCAGCTCGGCCGTGAGATCCGGATCTTCGGAGTAGCCTTCTTCGTTGCGGCCCCAGAGCGGATGGCGCAGGGTGTTGACTACCGGAGCCCAAACGTTGAGGCTGACGCTCGGATCGACGGCTCGCTTGGCCCGGACCTCAATGGACGCGGCCTCTCCGATGCGCCGCAGCAGTTCCGGGTCCCACGTGGCGGCGAGCCCCACTGGCTGCGGGAAGACGGTTGCTTCGCCCAGCCAGGCTACGCCGTGAAGCGCCTCGCAGCCTGTGTGAAACCGCCCGAGACCCAGGCGCTCGATGGGTGGCGAATGCTGGTGGAGCATCGCGAGCTTCTCGTCCCGCGTCATGGCTGTCAGCAGGTCGTTGATGGATGTTCCGGATGTCACGGTGGTGGATTCCTGACTGTCGACGAATCCGTCGAAACGATTCGATGAACGATCCCTTGTCTGTCAGGCAGTCGAAGGGGAGCTAGTTCGTCGTCGTTCGCGGCGGCTCTTTTAACGAGATGCTTGTCAATTGGATGTGATCTACCTTACCTTTGGTGAAGCGCTTCGACAACGGGGTCGCTGCCACCACATGAATTGCCTGGAGGAACTCTGATGAGGACGACGAACGCTCGAGGACCCGAGAAACGGCCGCGTCGGCGGCCCTTGGCTATGTCCACCGCATCGATCTTGGCGGTGGCGCTCCTTGCTGGATGCGGATCCGCCGGCGCAGGCACGGGTGGCCCGGAAGAAGGCGACGGCACGCTGCCGAACTACGTCCCCTTGACGTTCGCCGAGCCGGACGTCCCGGGGATCAACGGTGCGCCCGATGGCTACACCCAGCTGCCGGCGGAGTTTGAACGCCAGTTCCCAGAGGCGCCGGGCTCAGGTGGTACCTACACGGCCATGACGCCGCTGTGGGGGGCCGTGCCGAAGACCGACGGCAACCAGTACCTGGAGTCCGTGAATGAAGCCATGGGCACCACCATCGACTTCCAGATCACCGACGGCACCACCTACGGAGACAAGCTTGCGGCCGTCCTGGCCGACCAGTCGAACATCCCCGACTGGGTGTCGATTCCGACGTGGAACTTCCCGCCGCGCTTCGGCCAGGCAGTGGGCACGCTCTTCGAGGACCTCACTCCCTTCCTGGCCGGTGACGCGGTGGCGGCCTATCCCAACCTTGCGAACATCCCCACGGACGCCTGGCGCAGTTGTTCCTGGAACGGGAAGGTGTACGGCATCCCGTTCCCGGCTGCCGCCGGCCAACGCAACGCGGCGTTCTACCGTTCTGATCTGCTGCCCGATGCCGAGCTGCCGACGACGGCTGAGGAGATGCTGGAGTTCGTCGAAGAGAACCATGCCGACGGGCATTGGGGCAGCAACGACCTGTGGATCTTCGCTACTGCGATGTTCGGCGTGCCGAGCAAGTGGAAGGTGGTTGACGGCGAGCTGGTTCACCGGGTCGAGACCCAGGAATACCGCGACGCGCTCCAGTGGATGGCCGATCTGTACGCCACCGGCGCCGTCCACCCGGATGCCGTGGCGGACAACGCCGCCGACGGCAAGCAGCGCTTCGAATCGGGCGACGTCGTCATCACCGCAGACGGAGTCGGAGCGTGGCACGAGGCGCTGAGCAAGATGCGGCCTGCCGACCCCGAGTGGGACATGGCCGCGCTCCCGTACTTTGCTGCCGCAGGAGGCGATCCGGTGCTGTACAAGTCGGATGCCGCCTCGATGTGCAGCTATCTCAAGGCCACGGACGACGATGCGCAGATCGAAGAGCTGCTCGACGCTGCCAATTTTCTCGCCGCTCCCTTCGGCACGGAGGAGAACATGACGATCACCAACGGTGTCGAGGGTGTCCACTACGAGCTGGATCAGAACAACGCGCCAGTGAAGACGGATCTGGGCCGGACCGAGGTGCAGCCGACTTTCATGTTCCTGGTCGCACCGCCGGAAATCGTCGCTGATCCAGAAAAACCGGACTATGTCGAAGCGCGGGTCAAGTGGCAGAACGAGACCACTCTGCACGAGGTCGAAGAACCGTTCTACGGCATGCGTGTCACCGAGCCCAACCAGTTTGCGTCCCTAGACCAGCCGTTCGCCGACCTCGAGAAGGACATCGCGCGCGGCAGGAAGAACATGGAAGACCTCGATTCCGCCATCGAGACCTGGCGGACATCCGGCGGCGAAGAACTGAGAACTCTCTATCAAGAGATTCTTGACGGCGAGGCTGATGAGATTGCTGACGAATCGGCGGAAGTCGACGAGTGATGAGCTCGACAACAGAGATCGACGAAGTCCGCGATGCGGGGCGGCCGGGCGAGACGCGCCCTAGCCGTCCCGCGCCGCGAAACGAGCCGCCCGCGAGAAGCCGCAAGGGGTGGCGGCTCCGGCTGCGGCAGGACCGCACGCTGCTGATCATGTGTGTTCCCGCCGTGGGGCTGCTGGCGGTCTTCGCCTACTTGCCCATGCTGGGCAACGTCATCGCGTGGCAGGACTACTCGCCGTACGTCGGAATTGCCAACAGCCAGTTCGTCGGCTGGGCCAACTTCGAACGCGTTTTCACCAATCCGCTGTTCCTGGACGCGGTGGTCAACACCTTGACGATCACCGCGTTTCAGCTGGTCTTCTTCTTTCCGGTGCCCATCATGCTGGCCCTCTTTGTCAACGGACTGATGACGCCATGGTTGCGCAATGTCATCCAGTCGGTGGTCTACCTGCCCCACTTCTTCTCCTGGGTCCTGGTGGTGACCATCTTCCAGCAGATTCTGGGCGGGGCCGGGCTGCTGAATCAGGAGTTGGGCAAGCTCGGGCTCGGCGGGTTCGACATGATGACCAACCCGGATACCTTCCTGCTCCTGGTGACGTCCCAGGCCGTCTGGAAAGACGCCGGTTGGGGGATGATCATCTTCCTCGCGGCGCTGAGCACAGTGAATCCCGAGCACTACGAGGCCGCCGCATTGGACGGTGCCGGACGCTGGCGCCGCATGTGGCATGTCACGCTGCCGGCGATCCGGCCCACCATCATCCTCTTGCTCATCCTGCGACTCGGCGACTCGTTGACCGTGGGATTCGAGCAGCTCATTCTGCAGCGCGGCGCTGTCGGCGCCGAGGTGGCGGAGGTCATCGACACGTACGTCTACTACCAGGGCGTGGTCAACGGCGACTGGGCGTTCGCGGCAGCAGCCGGGCTCGTCAAGGGGCTGGTGTCCCTGCTGCTGGTCCTCGGTGCCAACAAGTTGGCGCACCTGTTCGGAGAAGCGGGAGTCTACAAAAAAGCATGAGTACTACTACCGTCCACGAATCCACTGAACCGACGTGGTTCAAACGTACCTTCACCGCCGAGCGTCCGCCGTGGCAGGAGCGACAGGGCCCGTTCGGCTTGCTCCTCAAAGGCATCGCCACCGTCCTGGTCCTCTTGGCCGTCCTGCTGCCCCTCTACACCGTTGTCCTGACGTCCTTCTCCGGGCAGGAGGCCATCACCGAGGCCGGCGGGCTTGTCCTGGTCCCCGGTGAGCTGACGCTGGCCGCGTACCGGACCGTGCTGGCCGGCGGGGTCGTCACACAGGCCGCCATGGTGAGCATTTTCGTCACCGTTGTCGGCACGTCATTGTCGGTGCTGGTTTCGATTCTCGCCGCCTACGGTCTCTCCCGTCCCGCCTCGTTGTGGCACCGGCCGATCCTGTTCACCTTCCTGATCACCATGTTCTTCGGTGCAGGCATGATCCCCACATATCTGCTGGTCAGCTCGTTGGGGCTCATCAACACGCTCTGGTCGCTCATCCTCCCCACGGCCGTTTCGGCCTTCAACGTGCTGGTACTGCGCGCGTTCTTCATGGGGATCGACCAGTCGATTCTGGAGGCGGCGCGCATCGATGGCGCCAGCGACTGGAGGATTCTCTTCAGCCTGGTCGTCCCCATGTCCAAGGCGGCCATCGCCGTCGTCGCAATGTTCTACGCGGTGGGCTACTTCAACGCGTTCTTCAACGCGATGCTCTACATCAACGACAATTCACTCTGGCCGCTGCAGCTGGTATTGCGTTCATACGTTCTCCAAGGCGTTGAACTGCCTGGCGGGGGCGCAGTGCCCGGGGATGTCGCTGGTGGCGCGCCGGCCGACCTGGCCGTGAAGATGGCGATCATGGTGCTCGCCATCCTGCCGATCCTGGCCGTCTACCCGTTTGTGCAGCGGCACTTCACGAAGGGCGTCATCTTCGGCGCGATCAAGGGCTGACGTGGAAAGTTTCACCACGCGCTGCGGCCAGCCGGCACCGGGTCGGCTGGCCGCAGCATCACGTCAGGTGCCGGGTGGTTCCGCGGTCGGTCAGGACAGGCTGCAACAGTCGCACCTCGGCGTCGTCGTCACCCAGCACTGTATCTACAGCGAGTCGGCCGATGCGCTCGGCCGGAAGGTCGATACCGGTCACGGGCCTGGCCAAGGCATCGATAACGCTGCCGGGCGCCAACGCGATCAGCGAGATATCTTCGGGCACCCTCAGACCGAGTGTCTGCAGGTGGGAGATGACGTGCGGGAGAGCGACTTCATTGTGAACCATCAGCGCGGTGACCTCCGGCATGCGCTTCAGGACCGCGTCCACCGAGGCTGCCGCACCGGAACCCGAACTCGGCGTCGGCTGGTAGGTCCATTCCGCGTCGGCGGCGCGGCATGCCGTGCTCAGCCCGTGCAACATCCGGTCGGCATAAGAGGTGTGCCGCTTCCTGACTTCCTCCGGGGCGCCAATCAGCGCGATACGGCGGTGGCCGCCCTCGATCAGGTGTTCCGCTGCACGTTGGCCGACCTTCTCGAAGTCCAGGTCGATGCAGGAGAGGCCGCGGGGGTCGTGGGGGAGACCGATCAATACCACGGGCTGGCGAACGGATTCGAGGGTCTCCAGGCGGGGGTCATCGGATTCGACGTCCATCACCACCAGGGCGTCCACCATGGAGGTTTGAGCAGCGCGGGCAATGCTGTCGGCGTCGTCTTGTGTGAGCAGGAGGACGTCGTGATCGCGTTCGCGGGCGCGGGTGGCGATTCCTGCGACGAACTGCAGGATGACGTTGACATCGACGCCGGCGCGCAGGGGAGCGACCAGCCCGATGATGTGCGTCTTCGACATGGCCAGCGCACGTGCTCCCGCGTGCGGCCGGTAGCCGAGCTTGCGGATTGCCTGCTCCACGCGCAGTCGGGTGTCGGCGGAGATGGTCCGTTTTCCGGAGAGCACGTAGCTCACGGTGGACATGGAGACGTTCGCCGCTTTCGCCACATCTTCGATGGTTGCCATGCGGACAGGATACCCCTCAATCGAAACGCTTCAACGATTCTTCTGGCTGCCGTGCAGTCAGCGGACGCACGGCCGTGCCCGAGGAGGGACGTATGACTGAGATCAACCGCTTCGCTAACCTGATTCAACGCCGGGGTCTCCTCTACGGGGCCGACTACAACCCGGAGCAGTGGCCTGCGGACGTGTGGCCGCAGGATGCCCGGCTCATGCGCCAAGCGGGCGTGAACCTCGCCACCGTGGGGGTTTTTTCATGGGCGCGGATCGAGCCCGCACCGGGCGTCCGCGACTTCGCGTGGCTCGACGAGGTCCTGGACTGCCTGGGGTCCGCCGGAATCGGCGTCGATCTGGCGACCCCCACGGCCTCGCCGCCACCCTGGCTGGCGGAGCAGCACCCGTCGTCGCTCCCCGTCACCGAAGAAGGGGCAACCCTCACTGTCGGCTCCCGCAACCACTTCTGCCCCGGAGATCCGGCCTACCGTGCTGCGGCCCGTTCGATTGCCTCCGCCGTGGCTGAACGCTATGCAGAGCATCCGGCGGTAGAGATGTGGCACGTCGGCAACGAGTACGGTCAGATGTGCTTCTGCGACCGTCAAGCGGAGCTCTTTCGAGAGTGGCTTCGGGACCGCTACAGCACCCTCGACCAGCTGAATTGCGCATGGGACACGACCGTGTGGTCTCAGGTGTATTCTGCCTGGTCAGCCATCAACGTCCCCCGAGCGGCGCCGTATCATCGCAACCCCGCGCAAGCGCTGGACTGGCGCCGGTTCTGTTCGGATCAACTGCTGGACTGCTACCGGGAGCAACGAGATCTCATCCGCGACATCGATCCGGTGCGCCCGATCACGACGAACTTCATGGAGTTCTTCGCGCATGCCGACTACCGGGACTGGGCGCCACATGTCGATGTGGTGGCTGATGACGAGTATCCGGATCCTGCGGACCCGCACGCGGCCAGCAGCACCGCCCTGACGCAGGACCTCATGCGAAGTTTGCGTGCGGGACCGTGGATCCTGATGGAGCAGGCGGCCAGCGCGGTGTCGTGGCGCGGACACAACCTCGTCAAGAGCCCGGCACGTATGCGGCGAGACTCCCTTCAGGCCGTGGCCCGAGGAGCGGACGGGGTCTGCTTCTTCCAGTGGCGGCAGGCGCTCGCCGGGCCGGAGAGATTCCATTCGTCGATGCTCCCGCACGCCGGCGAGGACACGGAAGTGCACGCGGGCGTTCGTGAACTGGGTGCCGACCTCAAGTCGCTGGCAGGCACCGCCGGCGAGCACAGCGCCGCACACACCGGAATCCTCTGGGATTGGCAGTCGTGGTGGACGGCGACGTTGCCCGCGCAGCCTACGGACCAGCTCGACCCCCTTGAGCAGACCCGCCGTTGGCATCGCTCGCTCTGGCGGCGGGGAATCGCAACCGACGTCGTCGCCCCGGACGCGGACCTGTCCGGGTACCGCCTCCTGATAGCACCCGCGCTGACGGCGCTCGAAGGGGCGGACGCGGATCGGCTGCAAGCGTGGGTAGGCAGCGGCGGCGTGCTGGTGACGGGGCCCTTCACCGCCGTGTGCGACGCGTCGACTCGGATTCACGCCGGCCGATTCCCCGCCCCTTTGGCCGCGCTGCTCGGCGCGTCCGGTGAGGAATACGTTCCACTGCCCGAGTCCGGGGCCGGCATCCGCTGGACACGTGCGCAGTATCGCGCTGAGTACGACCCGGTCCTGCACCTCGCGGAGGCTGACCGCGGGTCTCAGCCACGCGCCGTCGTCTTCGCGGAGCGATTTCGCACAGACGGGGCCGAGGTGCTCGCCGAGTTCGATGCGTCCGACGGCGGAGTCGCGGGAGCAGCCCTCACACGCAACGCGGTCGGAGATGGCGCGGCCTGGCACCTCGCGGCGGTGACGGACCAGCGCACGCTGGACGCCGTCCTGGCGGGGGCGGCTGCGGACGCCGACCTGCGTCGATTCGACCTGCCCGACGGAATCGAAGTGGTCCGCCGTGGACGTGCGCTCTTCGTCCTGAATCACGCTGACGTCGGGCGGAGCGTGGAGCCGGGCGAACTCCTGGCCGCGCTCGGCGGCGAGACCTCGCCCCCTGTGGCGCATTGCCTCCTGACCGGACAGCAAGTCAGCGCTGCGGACGGAGAGATCGCGGTGGGGCGCGACGACGTACTTGTTCTGGTTCCGGGCCGCGCGCCCGGAACCGCAGAGAATTCCAGAGATGAAGAGGTAACGCAGTGAAATTCAGTGACGGATTCTGGCAGCTCCGACCGGGTGTACAAGCGCTCTACGGTCGGCAGACCTACGATGTGCAGCATGAAGGCGACACGCTGAATATCATCGTGCCCACCAAAGTGGTCGAGACCAGGGGAGACACCCTCAACCGGCCTGCTCTATCCGTGGTGCTGCACTCGCCCATGCCCGGCGTCGTCGGCGTGCGGATCGAGCATCACACCGGCGGCGACCGCAAGGTGGCGTTCGACCTGCCCGGCACGCGCGACAGCTCGGGGGCAGGACACGTGCAGATCGCCATGGACCAGGACGCTGCGCGCCTGGTGAGCGGAGATGTCACGGCCACGGTGAGCCGTGGCGCGCCGTGGTCCCTCGTCTTTACGGACACCGAGACGGGGCGAGTCCTGACGTCCAGCGGTGACAAGTCCCTCGGATACCTTCAGGTGGCGGCGAACGCGCCCGTGGACGGGGCGTTCGTCAGCGGCACCGACGGTTCCGTCGGCGGCGCCTACCTGCACGAGCAGCTGGCTCTGGGCGTTGGCGAACTCGTCTACGGGCTGGGGGAGCGATTCGGCCCGCTCGTCAAGAACGGCCAGAGCATCGAGGTGTGGAACGCGGATGCCGGCACCTCGAGTGAGCAGGCCTACAAGAACATCCCGTTCTACCTCACCAACCGAGGCTACGGCGTACTGGTCAATCATCCGGGGCACGTCTCGTTCGAAGTCGGCTCCGAAACGGTAGAACGCGTTCAGTTCTCCGTAGCGGGAGAATCGCTCGAGTACTTCGTCATCGGCGGCGGTCAGCCGGCCGGTGTCTTGGATCGCTACACCGAACTCACCGGCCGGCCGGCGCGTGTGCCCGCCTGGTCCTACGGTCTCTGGCTCTCCACCAGTTTCACGACGGACTACGACGAAGAGACCGTCACGGGTTTCATCGAGGGGATGGCCGAGCGTGAGATCCCCCTGAGCGTCTTCCATTTCGATTGTTTCTGGATGCGCGAGTTCAACTGGTGCGACTTCGAGTGGGACCCCCGTGTGTTTCCGGATCCGGCCGGGATGCTGGCGCGTCTGCACGAGCGGGGGCTGCGTGTCTGCGTGTGGATCAATCCGTATATCGCCCAGCGATCACCGCTGTTCGACGAAGCCAAAGCCAACGGCTACCTGGTCCGCCGGACTGACGGTTCCGTCTGGCAATGGGACATGTGGCAAGCGGGAATGGCCCTGGTCGACTTCACCAATCCGGCCGCCGTCACGTGGTACCAGGATCATTTGCGACGTCTGGTCGCCCAAGGTGTCGATTCGTTCAAGACCGATTTCGGCGAACGCATCCCCGTGGATGTCGACTACTTCGACGGCTCAGACCCGGAACGCATGCACAATCTCTACACGCAGCGCTACAACGAAGCGGTGTTCGAGGTCCTCGAGGAGGCTCGTGGTGCTGGCGAGGCGGTGCTGTTCGCGCGTTCGGCTACCACTGGTGGCCAGCGACTGCCCGTGCACTGGGGAGGTGACAACACATCGACGTTCGAATCAATGGCGGAGACGCTTCGCGGCGGGCTCTCTCTCGGCCTCAGCGGGTTCGGCTTCTGGAGCCATGATATCGGCGGCTTCGAAGGCATGCCGGATGCCGGGGTGTTCAAGCGGTGGGTCGCGTTCGGCCTGCTCTCCAGCCACAGCCGGCTGCACGGATCTGAAAACTATCGCGTCCCCTGGCTGTTCGATGCCGCTGAAGGACGCGACGAAGCAGATCCGTTGTCCGCAACGTCGGTCCTGCGCCGCTTCACGCAGCTCAAACTCGAACTGATGCCGTATTTGTTTGCAGCCGGAGAAGAAGCGCACCGGACCGGACTGCCGGTGATGCGACCCATGCAGGTCGCGTTCCCGGAGGACCCCGCAACGGCCTATCTCGAGCGGCAGTACATGCTGGGCCCGGACCTGTTGGTTGCACCGGTCATGGACCCGTCCGGCGAGGTGGATTTCTATCTGCCGGCTGGACGGTGGACCAGCCTGCTCACGGGAGAAACGCGCGAAGGCGGGGCGTGGGTTCGAGAGCATCACGAGTTCGATTCGCTGCCGCTCTACGCACGCTCGGGGGCAGTGATCGCCACGTCGCCGGGTGCAGACCGGGCGGATGCTGACTGGCTTTCGGGCGTCACCTTGCGCATCTTCCCCGGCCCGACGACGGCGCGGCGCACCGTTGACGTGGTGAGCCCCGACGGCCAGCGGGAGACCTTTGAGGTGACGATCGAAGCGGGCCGCGTGGCGGTTCGAGGCGGGCAGGGAACCGGCACCGGTTTTAAGGTCCAACTGCCCGGGGCGGACCCCGTGGCTGCACGTCATGGAGAGGTGGAGATTTCCCGGTGAAGACTGAGTCGAGCAAGCAGCACACGGCGACCCCGCGTCAGGCACCTGAAGTGGCGAGTGAGTTCCCGGCGGGTTTCCTCATCGGTGCGGCGACGGCGTCGTACCAGATCGAAGGCGCCGTGCAGGAGGACGGGCGCATCCCCTCCATCTGGGACACGTTCAGCCATACCCCGGGCAAGACCTGGAACGGCGACACGGGGGATATTGCGGTGGATCACTACCACCGCTTCGAGCAGGATCTCGATTTGATGGCGGACCTGGGGCTGCAGGCATACCGGTTCTCCATTGCTTGGCCACGCATTGTCGACGCTGACGGACAGACCAATCCCGCCGGCATCGACTTCTACTCGCGTCTTGTCGACGGACTGATCAGCCGCGGCATTCGTCCGATCGCCACGTTGTACCACTGGGACCTGCCCCAGCACTTGGAAGATGCTGGCGGATGGTTGAACCGTGAGACGGCGTATCGGTTTGCGGAGTACGCGGCTGAGATCGCCAAGGCACTCGGCGATCGGGTCCACACGTGGACCACGTTGAACGAGCCGTGGTGCTCTGCTTACCTCGGCTACGGCTCCGGGGCCCACGCGCCGGGGCTGGCTGACGGCGCGGCAGCACTTCGCGCCGTGCACCATTTGAATCTGGCGCACGGCTTGGCGGTCCCGCAACTCCGGCGGCATTCCAGTAACCGTCCCGCGGTCTCCGCCACGCTGAATTTCCATGTGGTCCGAGGCGACGATCAGGAGGCGTGCCGCCGAATAGATGCGCTGGCCAACCGTGCGTTCACGGGCCCCATGCTGCGCGGCGAATACGACGCGGATCTGCTCGAAGACACTCGCGAGGTGACGGACTGGTCATTTGTGCAGGAGGGGGATCTGGAACTCATCCACCAGCCGATCGACCTGCTGGGTGTGAACTACTATTCCACCGTCACAGTGCGGATGTGGGACGGCGAGGGGGAGCACGTCCGCAATGACGGCCACAAGGATATGGGCGGGACTCCGTGGCCCGGCAGCGAGCATGTCGAATTCCTGGCCCAGCCGGGTCCGTTCACGGACATGGGTTGGAACATCGCACCGGACGGGCTCGAGGATCTGCTGGTCTCCCTTCACGAACGCTACCCGGAGCTGCCGCTCATGATCACCGAGAACGGTGCTGCTTTCCCGGACGTCGTCGCGACGGGGGAGGACGGTCCGTGCGTGCACGACGAGCTGCGGGTGGACTACTTGGTCCGACACTTTGCCGCCGCTCAAGCAGCTATCGCGCGCGGAGTCGACCTCCGCGGATATCTGGTCTGGTCCCTGCTGGACAATTTCGAGTGGGGCTTCGGCTACGCCAAGCGCTTCGGCATTGTCCGGGTGGACTACGAAACGCAGGAACGCCTCGTCAAAGACAGCGGTCACTGGTTGCGTCAGACGATCTCAGCACACCGTCAGCGCTCCGCACTCGAAGCTCCCACTGAGACAGACGCATGAGCTGACGCGCAGGGGAGGCGATGCACCGCACAGCGGCGGCCGGGCCTAGGGCCCGGCCGCCGCTGGTGTGCTCGGCTCTATTCGGAATTACCCATGATGATCCCGCGGCCGTTAGTGCCGACGTAGACGCGGCCGAAGACATCCGGGTCGCCTTCAACCGCAGCGCCGATCCAGCCCCACTGGTTCTGGTCGTCATTGATGCGGTTCCACGCGGATCCGCCGGTGGTTGAACGGAAGACCCCGCGCACGCCGTCGTGTTCGCCGACCACGAAGATCGTCGGCTCGCTCGAGCCCGGCGCCGCTTTGCCGTAGCCGACGGCGTCAGCTTCGTCGAAGCCTGGTGCCGGCGCCCATGTTTGACCGTGGTCCGTCGAGTGCCACAGGCCGTACGTGGTGTCCTCATCGGCTTTACCACCGGCGAACCAGAGCTCGCCGGCTGCCCCCGGCACCGCGCCGAAACGGATGTTGCCGGACGAAGGCAGTTGCGACGCGGCCGGAACGCCGTTCCGGTTGGCCGCGGTGAACGTCTCGCCACTGTCGGTGGAGTAGTAGAACTCTCCGTCACCGTAGGCGTAGAGAAGTGAACCATCCATCCGGTCGCTTTCCACCCGAGACCCCGCTGGCAGAGAGTTGACGGCCTGCCACGTGGCGCCGTCGTCCTCGCTGCGCACCGGCGTGGCACCGTCGGGAGCCCATACGACGACGTCGCCGTCCGCGTTGACGGTCACCGTCCCCGGGCCGTGGGCGCCAGCGATCGTGGCCCCGGAGTGCCACGTGTCGCCTTGGTCGCGTGACACCGCAGCGAGCTGCTGGCCGCTGCCGTCTGTTCCTGCGCGCACCAAGACGGTTTGGTCGAGCCCGGCTGCGTCGACGCTGGTTCCGCCGCCGAAGTACGGCCCGCTGAAGGACTGGGGGACGACAGAGACGTCGTCGTGCACGAATCCGCCGAGGTCGAGCATCGCTGAAACCAGTTCGACGTCGCCAGCTGGGGCGACGAGGTCCTGGATCGCCGTTTCTTCGATGCCGAAAGCTGCCGATTCCAAGTGGATACGTTCGCCGTCGTCCCAATCGAGAAGGTTCTCGGTGCGGAAGATGGTTGCTCCCGTGCCGTACATCGCCTCGTCGGGGTTGAAGGGGTTGATCTGCAGCGATTCCATCATCCAGCCCACCCTGGGTGAGGGTTGCACACCCGGGCCCGGGGCCGTGGGTTCACTGCCGAAGGTGAGCCAAGGGACACCATCGATGGACTGCGTGTACCGGGTGTTGATGGTCTGCTCGCCCGTCTGCGGGTCGGTTCTGAAGTCCCACAGCGGATCCCACGTGCCACCGCGGTCGGTGCTGCGGAAGATCAGGTTGTCCGGCCACCAGTGGATTTGCGAGGTGACCATCACGGTGCCCGGGTTGGTGCGGTCCAATGCGAGGCCGGCGAAGCCGAAGTCGGTGCCCGTGGGACGGTCCTGCGGGGTGATCTCCGTCCACGTTCCGTGGCTGATCGAATACCGCCAGACCTCGCCGTCTGCGCCGTCGTAAGGGCCGGCCGTGTCACTTGTGGCGAGGTAGAGATCGTTATTCTCGGGGTCGATCAGGCCTTGATGGGGGAGGAACCCCTTGGGGGCGCCGTCGACTGGCTGCCACGTGGAGCCCGCGTCATCGGAGCGGTAGAGGATGTTGTCGGTGTCAGCTACCGCGGTGAAGAGTGTTTGCGTCGGGCCGCTGGCGCTGCTGTCTGCAGCGAAGGCGGTCCAGAGGACGCCCAGGTTGGACCGCAAGTAGGAGTTGTCCGAGTCGGGCTCGGGGACGAAGTCTCCGACGTTGGGGAACGACTGGACCTGCGACCACGTGGCGCCGTAGTCCGTCGAGCGCCACAGGCCTTCACCTTCCTCAGCGCCGTAGTACAGGACGCTGTTGTCTTGCGGGTCGATCTGCAGTCGCTCGCCGATCCCGCGGCCCGGCATGTTGCCGCCAACTTTGAAAGGCAGCGCCGTGCTCTCCCAGGTTTCGCCGTAGTCGTCGGACCGCAGAATGGCCCCGTTGTAGGGGTCCCATTCGTTGGTGTACATGCCGGTGGCGAGGTACACCCGGTTGGGTTCCACGGGGTCGGTGGCCAAGCTGAGGACGCCGAGCCGGTTCCATTCATCCCAGCCCAGATCGTCATTCAGCGGTATCCAGCGGTCTGTTGTGCGGTCGAGTCGGTAAGCACCTCCAATGTCCGTCCGGGCGTAGACGAGGCCCGGCTCGGATTGGTTGTAGATAATGCCCGGGACAAAACCTCCGCCAGCGATCTCTACGTTGGACCACGTGTAATCCTGGCTGTTCTGGTTGTCTTTGCCTTGATGGGGCCGGCCGCGTTCTTTGGCGCGCGCGTGTCCGGGCGGGACAACCCGCCCGTTCGAGTGCGGGGGAGGTCCGGCATGAGCCGGTGGGGTTGTTCGTTCAGCCTGGTCCGGCCTCGCATGGGGCGGTCGCTCCGGCGGGGCTGCGAGAGCGGAGGCGGGAAGGCAGGCAACTAACGTCATGGCGCCGGCCAAGGGCAGGGCGATCTTCAATCGAGGGCGCAACAGGCACTCCTTCGGTGTCGCGTTGAGAACCGCCGGGAGCCAGCTGGTCTAGGCGCACGCCAGTACGTGGCAGTGGCGGAACAACAGGTGTGTACCTGTTGAAATCGAAACCTATCGAAGCGCTTCACCAATGGTCAAGAGTTTTTGTGACGTAGATCGCAGAAAACTGAATCGAAGCGTTACGACGTCGAGCGCGAGCGCGGGGTGTCGCAAGGACTCAGGGGGTGCAGGTCTCGGCCGCGATGTCGAGGACGGCGCTTGCGCGTGGAGTCAAGTCCATTCCCAGTGGCCACATGGCGACGACGGAGGTCGGGCCGGCCGTTGGCTCGATGGGGCGGATAGCGAACGGGCGGCCCTCGAGGCTGAGCCGATGCTCGCGAGGGCGCGACATCTGGACGGTGTAGCCGACGCCGTGGGCCACGAGTTCGCGGGCGAGGATCATCTGCGGGACTGTCATGATGATTTTCGGCGTCAGACTGGCGGCCTCGAAGGCCGCGTACACGGTCGCGGTGCTCGGATTCGTCCCGTACAGCAGCAGGTCCTCGCCGGCCAGGTCGGCAAGCGAGACCGTCGTCTGCGCGGTCAGCGGGTGGTCCTGCGGCAGGACGGCCTCGAGCTGAGTCGAATAGAGGCGGCGCTTAGCGAATCCGCCCGGAAGGTGCAGGTCGTAGGCGAGCATCGCGTCGAGGTATCCCGACTCCAGCTGCGGCAGCAGCTCGTCGTGCGTGCCGGCCATGAGCTGCAGATCGATGTCGGGGAAGCGCTGGCGGACCTCGCTCAGGATGGCCGGAAGCAGGTGCGGCGCGAGCGATGCGAAGCAGCCGAGGTGCACGGGACCGCGCAGGGGAGCACGGTCCTGGGACGGGTTGAGGAGCAGCTCCTCGGAAGCGCGAACGATCTTCGACGCCTGCGCGGCGAAGTGTCGTCCCGCCGGGGTCAGCTGGAGGCCGCGGCCCTTGCGTCGGACGCACAAGTGCTCGCCGGCGGCCCTTTCAACTTGTGTGATCGCCTGCGAGAGGGCTGATTCCGAGATGTGAAGCTCGGTGGCCGCCGAGGAAAGCGTCGAGTGCGAGGGCAGCACGCTGAACATCTCGAGCTGGCGCAGCGTGACGCGGACATTACCGACCGTTCGGTCGTCGTCGGGCGCGGGCATGACCACTCACCTGCCTCTTCAGCTCAGCTTCATTATTATTCCGGATCTATCCAATTTACCCGATGTGGTGACCCGTGCCACACTCGGGTGCGACGGGCAGGGGAATGGCGTTCCGGGCAGCCGGGCCCTTCCACCATCGACCACTTCATTCGTCAAAGACGACGGCTGGCCGCGAGGCCGGCACCGAGGAGCAAGCAGTGAAAAAAGCAATCCGCCATTCCGGGAGGTCCAACCAGCGCCGCGTGGCGATGGCCACCCTCGTGGGTACCACCGTCGAGTGGTATGACTACTTCATCTACGCGATGGCTGCGGGCCTCGTCTTCTCCAGCGCGTTCTTCGAGCCGGTCGGCCAGGAGCTCGGTCTGCTGATCGCTTTCGCCTCCGTCGGCATCAGCTTCCTCTTCCGCCCGCTCGGCGCCTTTCTCGCCGGGCACTACGGGGACCGGATCGGCCGCCGCGCCATGCTGGTCCTCACCCTCGTCGTCATGGGCGGCGCCACGACCGCCGTCGGCCTGCTGCCGACCTATCACGACGCCGGCATCATCGCCCCGATCATCCTGCTCTGCCTGCGCATCCTGCAGGGCCTCTCCGCCGGCGGAGAATGGGGCGGCGCGGTGCTGATGGCCGTCGAGCACGCCCCGAAGGACCGCCGCGGCCGCGCTGGCGCTTTCCCGCAGCTGGGCGCCCCGCTGGGCCTCGTCATGGCCTCGGCGATGATGGCGCTCATGTCGGGCGTGATCGCACCCGGTGACGCGTTCGTCGAGTGGGGCTGGCGCATCCCGTTCCTGTTCTCGTTCGTCCTGATCATCCTGGGCTACATCATCCGCCGCGCCGTCGACGAGTCCCCGGTCTTCCAGGAGATCGCCGAGCACAAGCAGCAGTCCTCCGTTCCGGTGGTGGAGCTCTTCCGCAAGCACTCCCGCCTCGTCGTCATCGCGGCCCTCGTCTTCGCCGCCTGCAACGCCGCCGGCTACATGGCCACGGGCGGCTTCATCCAGAGCTACGCGGTCTCGAACGTCGGGCTCGACCGCACGGACGTGCTCAACGCCGTCACCTACGGAGCCGTCATCTGGGCCGCTGCCACCTATCTGACCGCCATCGCGTCGGACCGGTTCGGACGCATCCGGGTCTACCAGATCGGGCACGTGGTCCTGGCGGTGACGATCTTCCCGCTCTTCTGGCTCCTGAACACGGGCGAGATCAGCATGTTCTACGTCGGTCTGACGTTCTTCGCGCTCGGCCTCGGCGGCACCTACGGGGCGCAGGCGGCCCTCTACTCGGAGATGTTCCCGGCGTCGATCCGCTTCTCCGGGGTCTCGATCTCCTACGCGCTCGGTTCCATCGTCGGCGGAGCGTTCGCGCCCATGATCGCCGCCTACCTCGTGCAGCAGACCGGTACCACCACGTCGGTCTCGTTCTACCTGCTGGCGCTCACGGCCGTCTCCCTCGTCGCGGTCTCCCTGATCCGCGACCGCAGCGGCATCAACCTCTCGATCAACAATGAAGCCGAGCAGGCCATCGGCGCGCTCGTGACCGACAAACGTCCGATTCCCGCCACGGTCAAGGAGGCTGCGGTCAAGGAGCGGGTCTGAGCGGAATTGAACAGCACGACGGCGTCGCTCGCGTGAGCGATCCGCGCGGGCCCGGCCACGCGGCGTCGCCCGCGCGGCGCCGTCGTGCTAGTGGCATAGGCTGGAGTGGACCGAGACGCGACGAACGAGGAGATGGAGCCCATGGCCGGCAAGAAGAAATGGTCCGAATTGAACCGTCGAGGCAAGTGGCGCGTGCTGGTGCTCGGCACCGCGCAGCTGGCGTTGCAGTTCGTCGTGCTCAAGGACCTCTCCGAGCGCCACGAGTCCGAGGTGCGCGGCCCGAAGTCCGCGTGGGTCGCCGGCAGCTTCGTCAACTTCATCGGCCCGCTGGCCTACCTCGTGGCGGGGCGCGTGAAGAAGTAGTCACGCCACCTGCCCGATACCTGCGGAGCCCGGCATGAACGATGAACCGGACGAGTCGCCGTCCGGTCTGGAGTGCGTCGAGCGGTCCTAGTGGCCGCTGCTGGCGCGGGCGATAAGTTCCGGCTGGAACACGGTGTGCGCGCTGGGCGTCTCGCCGAGCAGCATCCGTACCGCCGTCCGACCGAGCTCTTCGGCCGGGCGGCGGACGGTCGTCAGGGGCACGATCGCGCTCGAGGCGAACTCGATGTCGTCGTAGCCGACCAGCGCGACGTCGTCCGGGACCGTGTAGCGCCCGTCGATGATGAACGCCTGCAGCGCGCCCGTGGCGAGAAGGTCGTTAGCGCAGAAGACCGCGTCGGGGATGTCGCCGGGATCGCGCTCGAACAGCGAGAGGGCCGCCGCGCGTCCGCCGAGCGTCGTCAGCGACTCCGCCTCGATGAGTTCGATGCTCGCGTCCGCCGTCCCCGCCGCGGCGGCCCGGGCCACCGCGTCCTGGGCGCCGCGCCAGCGGTCGGCGACCTGCCGCAGCTCGGTCTCGGCGGCCATGAACGCGATCCTTCGCCGACCGCTCGCCAGCAGGTGTTCGACGGCGGCGCGACCTCCATGCACGTCGTCGACGGAGACGGAGCCGTACGTCTCCGCCTCCGCGTCGCGGTCGACGAGAACCGTGCTGACGCCGTGGGCGGCGAGGTCGGCGACTCGCGCCGACGTCTCCCCGACGGGGCTCAGCAGCAGGCCCTGGGCGCGCTGCTCCTCGAAGAGGTCGATGTAGCGGGCCTCGCGGTCCGCGTCCTGAAGGCTGCTGGCCAGCAACAGCGAGAACTCGTGGCGGGCGGCCTCGGCCTCGGCTCCGCGGGCCAGGGCCGCGTAGAACGGGTTCGCCGCGTCGAGGACGACGAGTCCGATCGTGCGGCTGTGGCCGGCGCGCAACTGCCGGGCGGCGTCGTTCCGGACGAAGCCGAGGTCGGCGATCGCCGACTGGACGCGTTCGCGGGTGCGCTCGGCGACGCGGTCCGGATTGTTGAGCACGTTGGAGACCGTGCCCACGGAGACGCCGGCGCGGTCGGCCACGTCCTTGACGCTCGCTGCCTTCACAGCACTCCTTAAAGTGGGTTCCCCTTGACAGTACCTGCCCCTCATCCTACATTTGAATCGTAGCAATGAAACGATTCAATCTTGCGGCGCCCATCGCGGACAGCGCTCGCACCAGGAGGCACGCCATGACCGACCTGTCAGCCATCGAGAAGCAGCTGGACCGCCTGGCCATCGAGGTCCCGTCGTGGGCCTACGGCAACTCCGGCACCCGCTTCAAGGTCTTCGCCACTGAGGGCACGCCCCGCACCGTCGAGGAGAAAATCTCCGACGCCGCCCAGGTCAACAAGACCACCGGTCTGGCCCCCGCCGTCGCACTCCACATCCCGTGGGACAAGGTGGACGACTACGCGGCGCTGCGCCGGTTCGCCGCCGACGCCGGGGTGGAGATCGGCACGGTCAACTCCAATACCTTCCAGGCCGACACCTACAAGTTCGGGTCCCTGACGCACCACGATCCGGCCGTCCGCCGTGCCGCCGTCGAGCACCACCTCGAATGCGTCGAGATCATGACCGCCACCGGCTCCAAGGACCTGAAGATCTGGCTCGCCGACGGCACCAACTACCCGGGCCAGCAGGACATGCGCCAGCGCCAGGACGCGCTGGCCGAGTCGCTTGCCGAGATCTACGCCGGGCTTGCGGACGACCAGCGCATGGTGCTCGAGTACAAGTTCTTCGAACCGGCTTTCTACCACACGGACGTTCCGGACTGGGGCACCTCCTACGCCCAGGTGGCGGCCCTCGGCGACAAGGCCAAGGTCTGCCTGGACACCGGTCACCACGCCCCGGGCACCAACATCGAGTTCATCGTGATGCAGCTGCTGCGCCTCGGCAAGCTCGGCTCGTTCGACTTCAACTCGCGGTTCTACGCAGACGACGACCTGATCGTGGGCGCGGCCGACCCGTTCCAGCTCTTCCGCATCATGACCGAGGTCGTCCGCGGCGGCGGGCTCGACGAGGGCAGCGACTTGTCCCTAATGCTGGACCAGTGCCACAACGTCGAAGAGAAGATCCCGGGTCAGATCCGCTCCGTGCTCAATGTTCAGGAGATGACGGCCCGCGCGCTGCTCGTCGACCAGGAGGCGCTGGCCGCCGCACGCACCGCCAACGATGTCCTCGGGGCCAACGAGGTCTTCATGGACGCCTTCTACACGGACGTCCGCCCGACCCTTGCTGCCTGGCGCGAGTCCCGCGGCCTGCCCGCGGACCCGATGGCCGCCTACGCCGCCTCCGGGTACCAGCAGAAGATCAACGCCGAACGCCAGGGCGGCCAGCAGGCCAGCTGGGGCGCCTGAGCCCCTCCCGCGACGAGAACCCGAACGAACACGAGAGAAGCCATGACCAACGAAACCGTTGCATCACTCATCGCCCGGTCCAACCGCCTGGGCGCCGACAAGCGCAATACCAACTACGCCGGGGGCAACACCTCCGCCAAGGGCACCGAGCGGGATCCGGTCACCGGCGAGGACGTCGAGCTGCTCTGGGTCAAGGGATCCGGCGGAGATCTCGGCACGCTGGCCGAGAAGGGCCTCGCCGTCCTCCGGCTCGACCGCATGCGCGCCCTCGTCGACGTCTACCCGGGTCTCGACCGCGAGGACGAGATGGTCGCCGCGTTCGACTACTGCCTGCACGGCAAGGGCGGTGCCGCGCCGTCGATCGACACCGCCATGCACGGGCTAGTAGACGCCGCGCACGTCGACCACCTGCACCCCGACTCGGGCATCGCCATCGCGACCGCCGCCGACGGCGAGAAGCTGACCGCCGACATCTTCGGCGACAAGGTTGTCTGGGTCCCGTGGCGCCGCCCCGGATTCCAGCTGGGCCTGGACATCGCCGAGATCAAGAAGCAGAACCCGCAGGCCATCGGCTGCATCCTCGGCGGTCACGGCATCACTTCCTGGGGCGAGACCGCCGAGGAATCCGAAGCCAACTCCCTGCACATCATCCGCACCGCAGAGGAGTACATCGCCGCCAACGGACGCGAGAACCCGTTCGGGGCAGCCAAGGCCGGCTTCGGCGCTCTGGGGGAGGGCGAGCGCCGCGCGAAGGCCGCCGCCCTGGCCCCGGTCATCCGCGGCCTCGCCTCGGCTGACAAGCCGCAGGTCGGCCACTTCACCGACTCGGCTGAGGTCCTCGACTTCCTGGGCTCCGAACGCCTCGACGAGCTCGCCGCCCTCGGAACCAGCTGCCCGGACCACTTCCTGCGCACCAAGGTCAAGCCGATGGTCCTGGACCTGCCGGCCGACGCCTCGATCGAGGACGCCAAAGCCCGCCTGGGTGAGCTGCACGCCGCCTACCGCGAGGACTACGCCGCCTACTACAACCGCTACGCCGACGGTGCATCGCCAGCCATGCGCGGCGCCGACCCGGCGATCGTCCTGGTCCCGGGCGTCGGCATGTTCAGCTTCGGTAAGGACAAGCAGACCGCCCGCGTCGCCGGCGAGTTCTACGTCAACGCCATCAACGTGATGCGCGGTGCCGAGGCGATCTCCACCTACGCCCCGATCGATGAGCGCGAGAAGTTCCGCATCGAGTACTGGGCGCTGGAGGAAGCCAAGCTGGCCCGCATGCCGAAGCCGAAGCCGCTGGCCACCCGCATCGCGCTGGTCACGGGCGCCGCCTCCGGCATCGGCAAGGCCATCGCCGAGCGCCTCGCCGCCGAGGGCGCCTGCGTCGTCATCGCCGACCTGGACCTAGAGAAGGCCCAGGCCGTCGCCGCCGAGATCGGCTCGACCGACGTGGCCGTCGGCGTCCGCGCCGATGTCACCAACGAGGACGAGGTCGAGGCCGCCATTAACGAGGCGGTCTTGGCCTTCGGCGGCCTGGACCTCGTGGTCAACAACGCCGGCCTGTCCCTCTCGAAGTCCCTGCTCGAGACCACCGTCAAGGACTGGGACCTGCAGCACAACGTGATGGCTAAGGGCTCCTTCCTGGTCTCGCGCGCCGCAGCCCGCGTCCTGATCGACCAGGAGATGGGCGGCGACGTCGTCTACATCTCGTCCAAGAATTCGGTCTTCGCGGGCCCGAACAACATCGCTTACTCGGCCACCAAGGCCGACCAGGCCCACCAGGTGCGCCTGCTGGCCGCCGAGCTTGGCGAGCACGGTGTGAAGGTCAACGGCATTAACCCGGACGGCGTCGTCCGCGGCTCGGGCATCTTCGCCGGTGGCTGGGGCGCCAAGCGCGCCGCCGTGTACGGCGTCGAGGAGGAGGACCTGGGCAAGTTCTACGCGCAGCGCACCCTGCTCAAGCGCGAGGTGCTCCCGGAGAACGTGGCCAACGCGGTGTTCGCGCTCTGCAGCGCGGACCTCTCGCACACCACCGGCCTGCACATCCCCGTCGACGCCGGCGTCGCTGCCGCGTTCCTGCGCTAAGGGGGAGCGCGTGAGCACCACGACGCCGACTCCCGTGCCCGGGACCGCGTCACCGCCCGTGATGATCGCCGTGGACATCGGCGCCTCCTCCGGCCGCGTCATCATCGGCCGCCTGCCCGCCGCGAGCGGGCAGGCGGCCGGCACGCTCGAGATGGAGGTTGTGCACCGCTTCCCGAACGGTGTCACGGAGATCGACGGCTCATTGCACTGGGACGCCGAGGCGATCTTCGCGCAGGTGCAGGCCGGGCTGGAAGCGGCCGGCGCCGTCGTGCGGGAGAACGGCGAGCGCGTGGTCTCCATCGGGATCGACACGTGGGCCGTGGACTACGGCCTGCTGGATGCCGAGGGCGAGCTGATCGCGGCCCCGCACGCGTACCGCGACGCGCGCACCGACGCCGTGATCGAGCGCGTGCACGCCACGGTCAGCCCCGAACGGCTCTACGCGATCGGCGGCATGCAGTTCCTCCCGTTCAACACCGTGTACCAGCTGGCGGCCGAGGTGGACCTGGCGGGCAAGCGCGCGCTGATGATTCCGGATCTGTTGGCCTACTGGCTGACCGGGGTCGAGCGGACGGAGGAGACCAACGCGTCCACCACCGCCCTGTTCGACGCTCGGGCGGTCGCCTGGTCGCCGGAGGTGTTCGACGCGATCGATGCGCCGCAGCTCTTCGCCGAGCTGATCGCGCCCGGGGAATCTTACGGGAGGCTGCTGCCCGAGGTGGCCGCCGCGACCGGGCTCGACCCGGCGGTCGAGGTGGTCGCGGTCGGCTCGCACGACACGGCCTCGGCCGTGGCCGCGGTGCCTGCCGACGATGAGGACTTCGCGTACGTGTCCTCCGGGACGTGGTCGCTGGTGGGCCTCGAGCTGGACGGTCCCGTACTGAGTCAGGCGAGCCGCGCGGCGAACTTCACCAACGAGCGCGGCGTCGACGGAACCATCCGTTACCTGCAGAACGTTGGCGGGCTGTGGCTCCTTCAGGAATCCATGCGCGACTGGGCCGGGCAGGGCCGGGGCCGCGAACTGACCCACCTGCTCGCTGGGGCCGCCGCACTGCCCGCGGGACCGGTGGTGGATGCGAACTCCTCCGAGTTCATCGCGCCCGGTGGCATGGCGGGCCGGATCCGCGCCGCTGTGGAGGCCGCGGGCGGGAGCCTGCCCGCGGCGCCCGCCGAGCCGGGTTCCGGCGTGGACGCCGACCAAGCCGCCACGGTGCGCTGCATCATGGACAGCCTCGCCGCTGGCTACGCGGCGTCGCTGAGGACGGCCGCCGAGCTGGCGGGGAAACGGCCAGCGGTCGTCCACATCGTGGGCGGCGGTTCGCAGAATTCGCTGCTGTGCCAGCTGACTGCCAACGCGACCGGACTGCCCGTGATTGCAGGTCCGGTCGAGGCGACCGCGCAGGGCAACCTGTTGGTCCAAGCCCGCGCCGCGGGGCTGATCGAGGGCGGTCTCACCCAGCTGCGCGCTGCGATCGCCGTGGACCCCGTCCGTTACGAGCCGCAGCAGTAGCCGGACCGGGACGGCCGTTCGAGCATCCCGTTTTCAAGCGTCACGGCCTTACCAGCATGCGGACCTGAGCCCAGTGAACACGCTGAAAACGGGTTGTTGGTGACTTAGCTGTTCCGCAGCAGCCACTTGAAGCGCTCAAAGGCGCTGGTAATGCTGGACCTCACGTACTCGGGAGCGCTCCAGACCTGCTCGGCCCGGAACCGCAGCGAGACGTAGCCGTCGCCCAAGCTGGCCGTGTCTCGGTCCATGTCGCGCCGCCATTGCTCCCGGTTGCCGTGCCACTGCCACCCGTCGGTCTCGATGATGAGGAATCCTTCGACCAAGAAGTCGACGCGGCCGACGCCCGGGATGAGGACCTGGGTCTCGTAGCGAAGTCCCATGCTGTCCAGCACGCGGCGCAGGTGGACCTCGATGATCGACCCCGCATCGCCGCGGACGTCATTTAGTGCGGACAGTGCGCCAGCGCCGTGGCGGTGGCCGAGCAGGGGGCGGACGTCGGACAACGACAGGCCGTGCAGCACGACCGCGGATTCGACCAGCGCCACGGAATCGTTCGGCGGAAGGCAACTGAGCGCGTGAGCGCAGACCTCGGGCAGTGGAAGCACTGGATCGGCGGCCAGTGGCCGGTCACCGAATCGGCGGTGCCTGATGAGGCCCGACGACGACCGTCCGGAATGGCCCGCGGTGAAAGACAGATGCAGTGCGGGCGGCGGGTCTCTCAGCCAAAGTCCGAAGGGCTCCGCGGCCGAGGCGCACGTCAAAGCACCGCCGAGCGATGCCGCCGTGCGTAGCGCGGGTGGCGCCTCGCGGTGCACGACGACTCCCCGGCGAACCAGAAGGTGCTCGGCAGCGAGGCGGCGGTACTGCGCGACCGTGAAGCCGGCGGCCAGAAACGACCGGCGGTAGAGAACTCCCCGGGAGGCCAAATACGTGGCAGGGTCCATGCGTTGAGTTTGGCCAGACCGTGGGCAACGCGCAGCTGAAGATCGCTGAATGTGGATTGCCGCGTTGGGGGACGTCGTTGTGGAGGACGAGTGACCCGTTTCGCTCACTGCGGCGACGGCGAGAACCGCGCGATGCCGCTGGAACGACGGTTGAAAACGGGTCACTCGTCGATGGGCGCTTCTGCCGCAGGGGGTGGCCCAGCGCAGAGCTACCCGTTCAGGCCGGTTGCCACGGCTTGAGCCAGGGCGTCTCCTCCATCCCGTCGACGGCGGCCATGAGTTCGAACCACGTCGCGCCGTCGATGCTCTCGCGGATGATGTCGGCGTGCCCGGCATGCCGCGACAGCTCCTCGATCAGGTGCCCCAGGACCCAGCGCACCGACCAGGCCTCGATGTCGCGGGGGAACCACGGGGCGTTGCGGGGAACGGGCACGGGCGCGTCCAGCTCGGCCGCCGCGACGACGGCCGCGGTGACGCGTTCCTGTTCGTCGAGGCGCTCCAGCAACGCGTCGAGGGTGTCTGTCTCGGACATCCGGTACTGGTCCTCGTAGGAGGCGGCTGCCTCTTCGAACGGGATCGAATCGGAGGCCGGGTACTCGGGGGCAGCGGCGATCCGCTCGACCCAGCCGGCCTCGCACGCGGTGACGTGCTTGATCAGCGCCCCGACGGTCAGGTCCGAGGCGCTCGGGGCGAGACGCGCTTGGGCGTCGCTCAGCCCGAAGGCGATGGTGCGGAAGTTCTGGCGCTGTTGGGCGAGGAAGGCCAGGAGGGAGGATTTCTCGTCGGCGACGGGGCCGGGCATGGCGGGCATGGTAGATCCTTTCGGGAGGTTTCAGTTGGTGCGGTGGGCGTAGAGGTCGCGCAGGAGGGCGATTTCGGCGCCGTGGTGGATGGCTTCGCGGTTGATGTGCAGGACCAGGTCGGCCAGCGGGCTCTCCCCGTACGGCCCCTCGGCGGGCCCGCACGGGCGGGCCAGTCCGTCCTCCCCGAGCCCGCGCACCCCGGCGATCCACTGTTCGTAGACCGCATCGAGCTGGTCCAGAGCGCCGGCGGCGGTTCCCGCGTAGACGTGGGTCTCGTAGTCGATCTCCGCGCCGCCGAAGTGGCTCGCGTTGCGCGCTCCGAAAACGCCGACGATGAGGTGGCCGAGCCGCCACGCGATGGTGGTGACGGGTGGCGGCGTTGGTTCCGGAAAGGCGAAATCGATGGTGTAGTCGCCGCCACCGGCGGCGACCGCGCCCTCGACCGCGGGGCCCGCCTCGCCACGCGGGCGGACGTTCCAGCAGTCCGGAACGGGTTCCCAGCGGTACTCGTGGTCGGTCATGCCCTCCATCCGGGGTCGAAGCGCCGTGCGCCAGTGGAAGTCGAGCTGGTCGAGAATACGGGCGTTCCAGCCGGCCAGCGAGGTTGCTTCAGGTGCTCTCTGCGTCGTCATGCCTCCACTCTGACGGCAATATAGGACCGTTTCTGTCCGCTACTTCTGGCATGCTGTGGACATGGCCGAAACACTGCGGCGCGTGCTGCGATTGCTGAACCTCCTGCAGTCACGACCTGTCTGGACCGGGACCGAGCTCGCGGCGGAGCTGGGGGTCACCACGCGGTCCGTTCGCCGCGACGTCCAGCGCCTGCGGGACCTCGGCTACCCGGTCAGTGCCGAGCAGGGCGTAGGCGGCGGCTACCTGCTCGCGGCCGGCCGGGCCCTGCCGCCGTTGCTGCTCGACGACGACGAGGCCATCGCGGTCGCCGTCGGCCTGCGTCTGGCTACGGGAGGCAGCGTGGGAGGTGTGGGCGAGGCCGCAGTGCGCGCGATGGCCAAGCTCGACCAGGTCCTTCCCTCGCGGCTTCGCGGTTCCGTCGACGCCGTGGTGCAGTCGACGGTGTCGCTGGACGGCTCCCGAGATGTCGCGGAGACGGTCTCCGCGGAAACGCTGGTGGACGTCGCGCGGGCGATCCGGACCCCCGAGCGGATCGTGTTCGCGTACGCCAAGGCGTACGGGGCAGAATCGGACCTCGCGGAGCGGCGCGCGGAGCCGTACCGGCTCGTCTCGGCAGGGCGGCGCTGGTACCTCATGGCGTACGACGTCGACCGCGAGGACTGGCGCACGTTCCGGCTGGACCGCATGGGTCCGGTCCGCCGGACGGGGTGGCGGTTCCCAGCCCGGGAGGCCCCGGACCCCGTCGAGTTCGTCGGCAAGGCGATCTCGCAGCGGCCCTACCCGGCGGTGACGAAAATCCGGATCGAAGCGCCGGCCGAGACCGTGCGGGCGCGCGTCCCCGCGGCGGCCGCGACGATCGAACCCGACGGTCCCGACGCCTGCGTGCTCACGGCGGGGGCGTCGTCGTCGGACTTCGTGGCCTTCCACGTCGCGCGGCTCGGTTTGCCCGCGCGCATCCTGGAGTCTGTGGGCGCGGGCGTGGACCTGCAGCGGCTGGGGCGGCAGTTGCTGGACATGGCCGGCGAGCGGCCGGGTGACGCCGGAGGTCAGTTCGCGCCGCCCTCCCCGTAGGTCTCCCGGGCCAGATCGATCATGGCCTGCGCGGCCTGCGAGGGCTTCGTGTCCCGCGGCCAGACGAGCGAAACGCCGACGGGCCGGGGTACCGGGTCGAGGGGAAGGACCACGAGTTCGCGCCCCTCGTAGCTCCGGGAACCGGCGGGCTGCTGCACCAGGATGGCGTAGCCCATGCCCCGCGCCACCAGGGACCGCGTGACCTCGTAGTTGGACGTGCGGAACCGGATGGCCGGATCGAGGCCGGCTTCGGAGAACATCGACAGCGTGTTCTCCCGGCTGGTGTGGACGTCCAGGAGGATCATGGGCTCGGCTGCGAGCTCGGTGAGGGTCAGCGATTCCCGCCCGGCCAGCGGGTGGTCGGCGGAGAGGACGGCGCACGGCGTCGCCTCGTAGAGGGGCAGGCTCGCGAGTCCGCTCGGGAGTCCGAAGTCGTAGGTGATGGCCAGGTCGACCCGCCCTGAGGCGGCGTAATCGTGCATCTGCATCTGGCCCCCATCCAGGAAGTCCAATTCGACGGCGGGGTGCCGCGCCGCGTAGCCGTCGATCAGGCGGGCCAGCACGGTCGGGGCCAGCGTGACGTAGGAGCCGAGCATCAGCGTCCCCCGCAGCTCCGCGCCGGCGTCGGCTGCGTGCAGGGAGAGGTCCCGGGAGGAGCGCAGGATGCCGCGGGCGTGCTCCAGCACGTAGCGCCCCGACGGAGTCAGCACGACGCCGTGGGCCTTGCGACGGATGGTCAGCCGGGCGTCGAGGCTGCGCTCGAGCTCGGTCACCGCCCCCGAGACAGCGGAATCGGACAGATGCAGCGCCTTGGCCGCGGCGCTGAGGCTTCCGGTGTCGGCGACGGCGACGAAGCACTCGAGCTGGCGGAGAGTGTAGTGGGCCATCAGTTTCCTCGCTAAAAGTGTGGATATATCAATAATTATTGCACTTTATCGTGGTTGTGATGTGGTTCACCATGGAGGAAAGATCCTCGAGCACCAGGAGCCGACGTGTCAGCCACCTTCCACCAGACCACCGTCCAGAGATGCCCCGTTCATGAGGGCGCCGAACCCTCGCGCCTAGGCGCCGCCGTCTCTGGCGGAACCGCCCCAGGCGAGTCTCGTGAAGCCCCCGTCGCCGACTGGGTAACGCTCGACGCGCTGCACCGGGACCCGTTCCCGCTCTACCGAAGGCTCCGCGAGGAGGCACCCGTGCACTGGATCCCGGCGCTCAACCGTTATCTGGTGACGTCCTACGCGGCTTGTCACGCAATCGAGCAGGACGAGGCGACATTCTCCGCCGACGAGCGCGAATCGCTGATGAAACGGGCTATGGGGCACTCGATGCTGCGGAAGGACAACCCGGAGCATCAGCGGGACCGCGACTCCTACGGGAAGACGCTCCGACCAGCCACAATCAAGAAGCACTGGAACGGCATCTTCGAGCAGAACTACGTTGACTGCCTCCGACGGCTCAAGAAGGCCGGCCCCGGCGCCGACTTCGTCTGGGATTTCGCGGCCCCGTACGCGGCGGAGAACCTCCGGCTCGTCATGGGCTTCCAGAACGCCACCGAAGCGGACATGCAGCGCTGGAGCCAGACGATGATCGACGGGACCGGAAACTACGCCGACGACCCCGACATCTGGGCCAAGAGCGAACGGTCCTCCGCGGAGGTGGATGCGGCCATCGACGAGATGCTGCCGTACTTCAAGGACCATCCCGACCATTCCCTCCTCTCGGGACTCGCGAGCCTGCCCATCCCGCTCGAGGCGATTCGCGCCAACATGAAGATGACGATCGGCGGCGGCCTCAACGAGCCACGCGACGTGCTGGCGACCACCGTGTGGGCCCTACTGCGCGAGCCGGAGCAGCTGGAGGCGGTGGTTGCGGACCCGTCCCTGCACACCGCGGCGTTCGAGGAGTCGGTGCGCTGGGTCGCCCCGATCGGCATGTATCCGCGGCAGGTCGCCAGGGACACCGTCCTCGAGGGCATCCGGCTCCGCCGCGGCGACCGCGTCGGCGTGGCGATCGGGGCGGCCAACCGTGACCCGGCGGTATTCGAGGATCCGGAATCCTTCGACATCATGCGTCCGAAGAAGCCGCACCTGGCCTTCGGCGGCGGCGTGCACTTCTGCGCCGGCACGTGGGTCGCGCGGGCGCAGGTGGCCCAGATCGCGATGCCGCGGATCTTCGACGATCTTCCGGGCCTGCGGCTCGACGAGTCCAGCCCGGCGGTCGCCGGCGGCTGGGTCTTCCGCGGCATGCTCGAGATGCCCGTCGCCTGGGACTGACACCCGGCCGCACCCGAACCACTCGCGCGGCGGCCTCGCCCGCCCCAACCAACTTTCAGGAGGAAAACCATGCCCAACATCACCTTCGTCCAGCCGACCGGTGAAGCTGTCGAACTCGAAGCCGCCGAGGGCACCTCGCTCATGCGCGCGGCGGTGAGCAACGGCGTCGACGGTATCGTCGGCGAATGCGGCGGCCAGGCCATGTGCGCCACGTGCCACGTCTACGTCCGGCCCGAGCACGCAGACGGCCTGAGTGAGGTCACCGAAGACGAGGACGAGATGCTCGACTGCACCGTCGCGGAACGCACGGAGCGTTCCCGGCTCGGCTGCCAGATCGCGGTCGGTCTCGAACACGACGGGATCGTCGTCGATGTCCCATCCGGGCAGGTCTGATCATGGACGAAACCACGGCAGGCGCCGGCGTCGTCGTGATCGGCGGGGGACAGGCCGGAATCCAGGCCGCGGACTCGCTGCGTGCGGCCGGATACGAGCCGCCGGTGACCGTCATCGCGGACGAGGACGGGCTCCCGTACCAGCGCCCGCCGCTGTCCAAGGACTACCTGGGGCAGGGGCCATCACCGGAGCCGCTGCCGCTGCGGGCCGGCGGATTCTTCGTCGATCGACGCATCGACCTGCGCCGCGGCGTCGCGGCGACCGCGATCGACCGGACGAGGCGCCGCGTCGCCCTGTCCGACGGCGAGCACCTCGAATACGACTACCTGATCCTCGCCACCGGTGCCAGCAACCGCGTACTGACCTGTCCCGGAGCGGAGCTGCCGGGGGTCCGCGGGCTGCGCACGCTCGAGGATGCGCAGGCTCTGCGCGGAGAGCTCGAGACGGTCGGCGATGTCGTCGTGGTCGGCGCCGGATTCATCGGCCTGGAGTTCGCGGCCGCCGCTCGTCAGCGGGGCGTGCGCGTCACCGTCCTCGAATTCGGAGACCGGCCCATGGGCCGCGCCCTGACTCCGGCCGCCGGCGACTGGTTCGCGGGTGCCCACCGGCGCAACGGCGTCGACCTCCGCTTCGGCGAGGGGATTGGGTCCATCGCGGCCGGAGACGACGGCCGGGCCGTCGCCGTCGTGTCGACGACGGGGCGCCGCTACCGCGCGGACCTTGTGGTGGTGGGCATTGGCGTCGTCCCGAACACGGGGCTCGCCGCCGACGCCGGCCTCGAGATCGACAACGGGATCGTCGTCGACGAATCGCTCGCGACCTCTGACCCGGCGATCCTGGCGGTGGGCGACTGCGCGAACTTCCCGAGCGCACGCAGCGGCTCACGGCTGCGGCTGGAATCGGTGCAGAACGCCACCGATCAGGGCCGGCACGCCTCCCGGATCATTCTGGAGGGCACCGAGCGGTACGACGACGTCCCGTGGTTCTGGTCTACCCAGGGCGCGATCCGGCTGCAGATCGCCGGCGTCTCCGCGCCGGGGGACGCCACCAGCGTGGTGGGGGACCCCGCCGCGGGCAGATTCTCCGTGATCTGCCATCGCGATGGGCGCCTCAGCGCGGTGGAGTCCGTGAACTCGCCAGCCGACCACCTGGCCGCGCGCAAGCTGCTCTCCTCCGGGGACGGGCCGTCGCTTCAGGACGTCGCGGCCCCGGGATTCTCGCTCAAGGCGTTCGCACGAAACGCCGCCAACCGCACTGCCTCCACCCACTAGCACCGCAGGAGAACACCATGTCCGCACCCGCACCGGTTGCGCAGCAGAAGGCGAATCAACGACGAGTCGCCGCCGCCACGCTCATCGGAACCACGATCGAATGGTACGACTTCTTCATCTACGCGACGGCCGCCGGTCTGGTCTTCGCGCAGCTCTTCTTCGAGCCTTCCGGACAGTCCATCGGCCTGCTGCTGGCGTTCGCCTCGGTCGGCATCAGCTTCCTCTTCCGTCCGCTGGGCGCGTTCCTGGCCGGGCACTTCGGGGACAAGATCGGACGCCGCCCCATGCTGGTCATCACGCTGGTGCTCATGGGCGCGGCGACCACGCTGATCGGCATCCTGCCGACCTATGAGACGGCCGGCGTCATCGCGCCGATCATGCTCCTGATGCTGCGCATCCTGCAGGGCGTCTCCGCAGGTGGCGAGTGGGGCGGGGCGGTGCTCATGGCCGTCGAGCACGCGTCGCCGGGCCGTCGCGGCAGGGCCGGAGCCGTGCCACAGCTCGGTGTTCCGCTCGGCATGCTGCTGGCCGCCGGGGTGACTGCTCTGATGATCGGGTGGATCGCGCCCGGTGACGCCTTCCTCGAGTGGGGCTGGCGCGTCCCGTTCCTGCTCAGCGTGGTCCTTGTCGGCGTCGGATACTTCATCCGCCGCGCCGTCGACGAGTCCCCCGTCTTCGAGGAGATCGCCCAGCGCAAGGAACAGACCAGGGTCCCCGTCGTCGAGCTCTTCCGTAAACACTGGCTTCTGGTGATTCTGGCCGCTGTGGTCTTCGCCGGGAACAACGCCGCCGGCTACATGGCGACGGGCGGCTTCATCCCGAGCTACGCAAGCGGCCCGGCGGTGGGGCTGGAACGCACCGACGTGCTGCTCGCGGTGACCTTCGCCGCCGCCCTGTGGTTCTGCTTCACTCTGCTCTCCGGTTTCCTCTCCGACGTGATCGGGCGCAAGCGCACGTACCTCATCGGTTTCGCCTCCCAGGCCCTGATGGTGTTCCCGTTGTTCTGGCTCATCAACACGGGAGACCTGGTGCTGCTGTATGTTGCACTCGGCCTGTTCACGATCGGCTTGGGGCTCTCCTACGGCCCTCAGGCAGCGTGGTACAGCGAGATCTTCCCGGCCAGCGTCCGGTTCTCCGGTGTCTCGATCTCCTACGCGCTCGGCGCCATTATCGGCGGAGCGTTCGCCCCGACGATCGCCCAGGCGCTCGTCAACGCGACGGGGAGCACCGACGCGGTCTCCTTCTACCTCCTGGCGATGACGGGACTCTCGGTCGTCGCCGTCGCGCTGCTGCGGGACCGCCGCGGCATCGACTTGTCCGTGTCCAACCAGGCCGAGCAGGAGGTCGGGGCGACGATCTTCGACCACCGCCGCGCCGCGGCCGGCGAAGCTGCGCCTGCGGCGGAGCCCGCGCGGCGCTGAGTCACGGCTGCCGAACGCCCCGGCCTCTTGCCGGCCGGGGCGTTCATACCTAGGGTTCAGGCAGGCGGCACGAACGTAGAGCGGGGCCGCGTTCAAGTACGGAACGGGCGGGAGCTCGCCTGACGGAGAGGATCCCGAATGTCGCGGTCACTGGCCTGGTTGGCGCTCGCCGTCGCCGCCGGGCTCGTCCTGCTGGGTCTCGTCCTCGTGGGGTCTTATCGCTTCCCGGTCCCACTCGTATACCCGGCACTCCCCACTCCGGACTACGCGCTGCAGGCGGCAATCGCCTACGCCGGAGCCGTCCCGATTGTCGCGGTTCTCGTCGTCGCCGGAGTCTTCGCCCACAAGCGGCCGGAGCAACGCGGGCGAATCGTCGCCAGGGGAGCAGGCGTCATGATTCTCATCGGTTTGATCGTCTCGATCGTGGCGCTCACTCTGCCTGCCCCGTGACGAAACCCGCCCGCCGTCGTCGTGTGCGCGAAAAGCCCCAGCCCCGCCGCCGTCCGACGAGAATCCTAGGAATCACGGACTACATCTGCTCACTGATGGAGCGTGCGGCGCTCATGAGCTGAGGTCGAAGCTTCATCATCTCGTCGCCGCTCAGCGTGTCGTCGTGCGCCACGATATTGACAGCGCCCGACACATCGCCTTCCGGTGTCCGGATCGGGGCTGCGAGGCTGACCGCCCCGTGGTGGCGTTCTGAAACGCTCAAGTAGAAACCCTGCCTGCGGATGGACTCGACTTCACGCTCGAGGTCTGCGGGCGTCTGCTCGCGACCATCCGCCAACGTCTGGGTGCTGAACCCGGCAAGGGCTTCCTCGTAGTCCGCCGCTGGCAAGAACGCGAGTAATACTTTGCCGCTGCCTCGGGTCAGCTCGAGCCGGTGACCGATCGGCAGCTGATATCGCATGGGGTGAGGCGCCTCGACGCGGCAAGTCAGCACGCGAGTGTTGCCGGTGCGGACGTAGATCGACGACGTCAGGCCAGTGGCATCGGTCAGGCCCTGGAGCACGGGAAACGATACGACGCTGAGTCGATCCTGGAGGGTGAACGCGCGTGCCAGCGACAAAACAGAAGGCCCGACGGTATAGCCGACGTCCGTAGCCCGCAGGTACCCGCGCTGAACGAGAGTCGTCGCAAGTCGCTGGGTCGTGGCCAGGTGCAGGCCGGTTTCGCGTGAAATCTGGCTCAGCTTCACAGGGCTGCGGACCGTGCTGACGTAGTCGACGATGTCCAGCGCTCGCTCGACCGTGCGACCGCGGTTGTTGCCGTCTGCCATCAGGTGCCTCTCGGTTGGTGTGCGTCTGGGTCCATTGTGGCAAGAAATTTCCACCTGGCGCACAACTCTCTCAAATCTCACGTGGTTGACATCACTGTGGGCTGTGCCACTATGATGAGTGCGAACTCTCACAGAGTGAGAGTAATACTCAAGCAATGATAGGAAGTTTCGTTATGCGAGTTGCAGTGTTGGGTCTGGGGGAGGCCGGTCGGGTGTTCGCGGAAGGGTTCGCCCGGCATGGCCACGCAGTGGCAGGGTTCGATCCTGCCGATGTCAGCGTCGACAGCGCAGTCGAACGCAAAAGTTCCGTGGCAGAGGCGGTGGGCGACGCCGACGTCGTACTCAGCCTGACGACGGCCGCACACGCGGTTTCGGCCGCGAGCGAGGCCGCCTTCTCTGCGCGGAGCGGGGCCGTGTACATCGACATGAATTCGGGATCGCCGCAGCTCAAGGCGGAGGTTCGCGACGCGACGCTCGGACGCGACATCGAAGTCGTGGACGGGGCGGTCATCGGGTCGGTTCGAAGCGTGGGTATCGGGGTTGAAGTACTGTTGGCTGGCCCGGCCGCGGAGGAAGCCGCACGGAGACTGGCAGTCCTGGGTGGCAACCCCACGGCGATCAGCGAGGTGCTCGGCGCCGCTTCCCAGCGCAAGTTGCTGCGCAGCGTCTTCATGAAAGGTCTCGGGGCGCTCATCAGCGAGTCGATGGACGCTGCGGAACTGGGCGGCGAACCCGAGTGGATGCGCGAACAGATCGCGGGCGCTCTGGCCGATGGTGATCCGGGGGTGGAGCGGCTGCGCTCGGGGACGCTTCTCCATGCGGCCCGGCGGGGTCGAGAGCTCTCGGACAGTCTCGCCGGACTGGCTGGGCCGGAGTCATCATGGCCCGTGACGTTCGGGGCGCGGGAGTACCACTTGCGGGCCGCGCACTCCGAGATGGACCTGTCGAGCAGCCTCGCCACGATTCCCACAGCCGCGTTGGGCGACGCCGGCGACCGGATGGGGTTGTTGCACTCGTCGATTAAGCCGGTGTGGGACGCTCCAGCGGTGGCCGGCCGGGCGTTGACAGTTTGGACGCGTCCTGGAGACAATGCGGCTGTGCACCGGGCGCTGGACATCGCGCGTCCGGGTGACGTGTTGGTCGTGGCCGCCGGTGGTCACGTCGAACGGGCACTGATGGGAGAGCTGATCGGTGAACGCGCCGTCTCCAAGGGAATCCGCGCCTTCATTACCGACGGCGCCGTGCGTGATGCGCAGGAACTGGCGAAGATCGGCTTTCCCGTGTGGGCCGGGGGCGTTTCGCCGGCTGGTCCCTACAAAGATGGCCCCGGGCGCGTCGACGTCCCGGTTTCCATTGGTGGCGCCGTGTGCTCGCCCGGTGACTACATCGTGGCCGATGGCGATGGCGTGATCGTCATCCCGTCCGTGGCGGCCGAATCTCTGTTGTCCCGCGGCCGGGCGGTACTGGCCGATGAAGCCCTCCGCCGAAGTGAGATCCTCCGCCGGCGCGAGGAGGGTGATTCCTGATGCCTACAGCGCTTATCGCCCTGGCCGTATTCGTTGCGGTGATCGTGGTGTGGAACGTCGTCGTCAAGCGCAACATGGGCGAAGCGATGATTCTCGGATTCATCGCCACACTGTTCTTCGCGGGCGCGGCAGCTCCATCCGTCGCCGTCGACTCCATGGTCGAAGCCACCGAGTCCGAAGTTCTCTACGCGGCGGCGGCGTTCGTGTTCATGACGTATTTCGTTGAACGTGTCGGCGTCATCGGCAAGCTCGTGCAGATCCTCTCCGCCGCGCTGGGACGGCTCAGGGGAGGCCCTGCACTGGTCGATACGGTGACCTCCGGAGTCATGGGCGCCTTGGCGGGTGGTTCGAACACCGGCAACGCTGCCGCGTCGGGATCCATCACCGGCCCCTGGATGATCAGCACTGGATGGAAGCGATCCCGTGCGGCTACGGTTATCGCCGGCAACGCCGGCCTGGGGGCCGCGCTGCCCCCGAGCGCGTCGATGATCATCATGATCGGTTTCGCCGGAACCATGGTCACCACCAGTCAGGTGTATATCGCCCTGCTGGTTGCGGGTCTGTACCAAGTTCTGTGGCGCATCGTTCTCACCTTGTGGTTCGTCCGTCGGGATGGGGTGCCGGCGGAGACCGGCCACCACGCGGGCGCCGTGAAACAGGCACTGCGCGCCGGGTGGCCCTCTACCCTGATCTTCTTCGGTGCGCTGATCCCGATCTTCGTCACGGTCGGACCTCTGGCTGACGCCCTCACGGCGACGGGCAGATACGGTGAATCGCTCGACGAGATCTCGCTGATCGTGTGGATTCCGATTCTCATCATCGCCATCAGCGCCGTCATCGCCTGGCGGGAGCTTCCACGAACGGTGTCAGGCTGGTGGGAATTCTTCCGTGACAGTGTGCCCCACTTCTTCACGATCGGAGTCTTGCTCTACTTCGCCATTGCAGCCAGCCAGGTATTGGACCGGCTCGGACTGGCGGCAGACGTCGATCAGGTCATCGGGGGCCTCAGCATTCCGACGTGGATGTTGGTGGCCATTGTGGGGTTCATGGTGGTGGTCGTCGCCGGTCCACTGTCGTCAACGGCGACTCTCTCCGCAGTCGGCCAGGTTTCGCTGGTCACCTTGGTCGGCGCTGGAATAGACCCGCTGCTGGCCGTCGTCGCACTGCTGGTGTTCGCTTCGACGGAGGGTTCCTCGCCTCCGGCCTCCGGCTCGATATTCGTCGCGTGCGGAATCACGGAGGCCAAACCGGAGAGCACCTTCATTCCGCTCATCATCTACTACGTCCTTCCGATTACCCTGCTGGGCGTCCTCATCGCCCTCGGTATCGTGCCTGTTCCCATCAACTAGGAGGAAATGTGCGTCAGTCATTGAATAGAGCTTTCACCACCCTGTACGCCGTGGCGATGATCGCGTTCCTCGGGCTCGCCTTCATCCTGGTGCTTGCGCAAGCCGCGGGCCTCGTTCTCGCACAAGGAGACTGGATCGTGGGGGCTTCCGAATCGTTGCTCCGCCCGGCCATCATTGCCGCTGTGGTTGCCGGTCTGCTCGGGTTCAGCGTCTACAACGTTCAGGGGAGACCGGAAACTGAGGATGACAAGGACTAATCGCGGGCCCGCAGTCACTGCTGGCTGCTCCCAGAGGTCCGAGTAGGTGCACGGCTGAGGCCGGCCGTCGGAGCGATCCGGCCGCCGCGCCGCCGCCGTGCCCCGAGATACGAGAAGCCCCGGCCCAGACCAGCCCCGAGGGGAAAGGGATGCTGGTCGGGGCCGGGGCTGTGTGCCGCCGTGCTACTTGATGCCGGCGGTGGCCTTGGAGTTGCTCTCGCCGTCGAGGCGATCGCCCGGGGCGGCCCCGTAGCGCTCGGTCTCGATGTCCTGCAGCGTGCGGCCGCTGGTGTTCGGGGCGCCGATCCAGCCGATGATCATGGCCGCGACGAGGAGGGCGATCATGATGACGCCGACGAAGGCGACGCCCTGTTCGGCCAGCATCGTCGGGAACCAGTAGCTGAGCACGCCGACTAGGATGCGGGCGACGAAGAAGAGCAGGCCCTGGGCGCTGGCGCGGTACTTGGTCGCGAACATCTCGGCGGCCCACAAGGCGTAGAACGCCTGGGCGCCGATGCCGGCGGCGACGCCCCACAGGACGGCGAAGAGGATGAGCATCGGCATCGTGATGTTCGCGAAGACCAGCAGGACCCAGGCGGCGATGCCGAGGATCGCGCCCAGCAGGTAGAGCTTGCGGCGGTCGACCCGGTCGCCGTACTTCATGAAGCCGAAGTAGGTGGCGGCCACCGTGCACGTCCAGAGCAGGACCTGGAGCAGGTTCTGGCTCGTCGCCGACTCGACGCCCGCGGACTCGTAGACGCGCGGCATGAAGATGCCCATCTGGCCGGCGACCAGGTTCCACAGCGCGTAGACGCCCGTGAGGAACAGCAGGGCCTTGACGTTGCCCTTGTTCAGCAGCAGCTCGCGGTAGTTCCGGCGCTTGATGCCGGTCGAGGCCTCGGAAGCGAGGCGCTCCGCGTTCGACTTCTTCCAGGTGTCGGACTCGCCGAGGCCGCGGCGGACCCACCACGTCACCAGAGCGACAAGGAAGAGATGCGCGAAGATGATGCGCGAGCCCAGCAGGCCCAGCGGCACCACGAGTGTGGCGAAGAGGAAGACGAGCGCCGGCCCGAGGGACCAGGCGAGCTGGGCCGAGCCCACGTGCTTGGCGCGATCGGCGGCTGGCGCCTCCTCGGCGATGTAAGTCCAGGCCACGGGCACGCCGGCGCCGACGGCGATGCCGGTCAGCACGACGCCGGTCAGCAGCATCGCCGGATGCGTCGCGAACACGACCAGCAGTGTGCCCGCCATGTAGACGACGAGGTCGTAGGTGTAGATGAACTTGCGGCCGAACCGGTCGCCGGCCCAGCCGCCGAGCAGCGCGCCGATCGCGGCGCCGAACGCGTTGGCGCTGATCGCGGCGACCAGCCCGATCACCAGGTTGGAGAAGCCGAAGTACTCCTGCCAGAACGCCAGCGAGGTGGCCAGGGCGATGATCGAGCCGGCTTCGATGTAGTTGGACATGGCGACGGCGATGGTCGCCTTCCAGCCGGTGACCTTGGGTTTGGTGGACATCAGGATTCCTTTGGAGAGATTTCGTGCGTGCTCCGGCCGCGTCGCTGCGGCTGCGGAGCGGTCAGGCGAGGCGGAAGTAGGGCAGGAGCGCCTCCTGGACGCTGCCCTCGACGAAGTACTGGGCCATTTCGGCTTGCCAGGTGGCGTTGACGGGGTCGGCGCCCATGGCTGCCTGCGCTGCGTCGACGTCGTCAGCCTCGAAGTAGCCGACTACCAGGCCGTCCTCCTCGCGCAGGAAGAGCGTGTAGTTGCGCCAGCCGTGACGGCTGAGGGCTTCGAGCATCTCCGGCCAGACGCGCTGGTGGGCTTCGACGTACTCGGCGAGGCGCTCGGGTTTGACGTGCAGCAGGAAGGCGGCGCGCGTGGACGTCACGTCCTCGCCCAACTGAACGAGATCGGCGACGCCTGCGGTGGTGTCCTCACCCATGAGGACCTCCTTGACTAGGTATGAATCGATTCAATTTCGAGGACCGGCGTACCGCCCGAGATCTTGCTCTCTGGGGTGTGTGACGCCGGCCTCCGTGTCACGCACCATGGTAGCGCCGTTTTGAGACGTTTCAAACACCGGGATTCACCACCTCGGTTGCCCGGGCTTGACCTCAACTATTGTTGATGTTCTTAGCTGCTGCCTATGACCCTTTCTCCCACGGGACCGACCGCGGACTGCCGCGAGTGCGAGGCCCCCGACAGCGCCCGCATCCCGACAGTCGAGGACCGGTTGTGGACGGCGGCCTCGTGGCCCCTGATCGCGGCATCCCTGACGCTCGTCGCCCTGATCGCGTTCGAGTCCTTCGCGGTCACCACCGTGCTGCCCGTCGTCGCCCGCGAACTGGGAGGCGAGCAGTGGTACTCGTTCGCCTTCGCCGGCACGCTCACCGCCGGGCTCGTGGCGACGGCACTGGCCGGCGGCTGGGCGGACCGCGCGGGCACGAACCGGCCCCTTCTCACCGGCGCGAGCCTCTTCGCGGCCGGCCTGGGGATGTGCGTGCTGGCCGGCGACATGGCCTGGTTCATCGGCGGACGCCTCCTGCAGGGTTTCGGCGGCGGGCTCGTCTCGGTGGTGATCTACGCCCTGATCGGTCGGCATATCGCGGAGGGGCTGCGTCCACGCTTCTTCGGGCTGCTCTCCGCGGCCTGGCTGCTGCCGGCGATGCTGGGGCCCGTCGTCGCCGGCGCCGTCACCGAGCTGTGGTCGTGGCGCGTGCTCTTCGCGGCCGTCCTGGTCGGGACGGCTGCCGCCTCCGCCCTGCTGTGGCTGGCCACGGCGCGCCATGGCCGGGCGGGGACGCCGGGGGCGGCAGGGGGACGACGACGCACGCTCGCCTGGGCGATCGCCGCCTCCCTGGCGGCTTCCGTGCTGCACGTCGGCGGACAACAGCAGGGGCTCTGGCGGCTGACGGTGCCCGTCGCAGCCGTCGTCGTGGTGGTGGCGGCGTCTCGCCTGCTGCCGCGCGGCACCCTGCGGGCCGCCGCAGGAACGCCGCGCCTGATCGCCCTGCGCGGCCTCGTGGGGGTCTCGGCGACCGGGTGCGAGGTCTACCTGACGCTGTACCTGCAGGAGGCGCGCGGCCTGAGCCCGACCCTGGCCGGGTGGTCCGTGGCGGTCAGCGCCCTCACGTGGGCGGCCGGCTCGTGGTGGCAGGGGCGACGGGTGGGAAGCCGGGCTGATGACGCGGCTTTCATCGCCGCCGGAGTCGGCTTGGTGCTGGCCGGTCCCGCCGTGGTCCTCGCCGTCGTCGCAACCAACGCGCCGGTGGGTCTGGCGGTCATCGGGTGGGCAATTGCGGGGCTGGGGCTGGGGACGTGTTATCCCCGGATCAGTTCGGCGACCCTTCAGCTCGCGGGCGCCGGTGCTCACGGGCGACTCGGCGCGGCCCTGCAGCTCGGCGAAGGGCTGAGCTCGGCGCTCGGCCTCGCGCTCCTCGGATCGGTCCTCGCCGTCGCGAGCACTCTGACGGGCGGTCTGGTCGCGGTTTTCGCGGTCCTGACGCTGCTCGCGGCGACGGCCGCCGTCGTCGCGGTGCGCACGCTCCGCTCCACACCTTCGGCCGCACCGGACACGGGCGCGTAGGGCGCGACACGGCGTCCGCAGCTACGCGTCGGCGAGGATCACCACCGCCAGATTGCGCGGGCCGTGCACGCCCTCGACGCGCTCGAGCTCGATGTCGCTCGTCGCGCTCGGACCCGAGATCCACGTCTGCGGGCGGGAGATGTCCAGGCGCGGCAGGGCCTCCGGCAGCAGTTGCACGATGCTCGACGCCGCCACCACGCACACGTGGGTGTCCGGCACCAGCGAGATCGCCCGCCGCCCCTGCGCCGCGGATCCGTCGAGGATGATCGTGCCGGACTCGGAGACCGAGACCGCCGACGCCGTGACCACGGCGTCGATCGCGTCGAGGTCCGCGACCGATGTCGGCTGCTCGGGTGAATCGACGATGCGTCGCGCGCCGGCCGGCACCGCGGCCAGCCACGCCTCGTCGAGCCCGGCGGGCACCACGTACGACGACGCCGCGGCCAGTCGCGCCGCGATCGCCGCCGCCGCCTCGGCCGCCGGCACGACGTCGACTCTCGCCTTGTAGTCGACCAGACGGTCGACGAGCTGCTCGATCAGCTGCTCGCGGGTCAGCTCCGAGGTCCGACGGTAGGTGCGCTGCACCTCGGGGGCGGCAGGTGCGTCGCTCAACGCGGTGCGGATGCGGCTCATGATCTCGTCGCGGGCGCTCATGAGCGTCCCTCCTTCTTCCACCAGTCGCGGAACGACTGGGCCGGCGGGGCGGGAATATCGCGTGAAGAAGTCCAGGCCCCCGCGAGCTTGCCCGGCAGTTTCTTGATCTTCTTGTCGCGTCCGGCCGCGAGGCGCCCGAGCGGCAGGGCCTTCTCCATCAGGTTCAGGACCTTTCCGGAGGAGAGGGCGATTTCGGCGCCCTTCATGAGCAGGTCCATCTCGGTCGGCACGCGACTTGCGGCGTGCTGGGCCTTCACGTCCTCGCCGCGCAGGTGCACGAGGATGTCCGGGATGTTGATCTTCACCGGGCAGGCGTCGTAGCAGGCGCCGCAGAGGCTCGAGGCGTAGGGCAGCGAGCCGTTGTCCTCGGCCTCGATGCCCGTCATGAGCGGGGAGAGGATCGCGCCGATCGGACCCGGGTAGGTCGAGCCGTAGGCGTGGCCGCCCGTCCGCTCGTACACCGGGCACACGTTCATACAGGCGGAGCAGCGGATGCAGTTCAGCGCGGTGCGGCCGTACTTGTCGGCCAGCGCGTTGGTGCGGCCGTTGTCGAGCAGGACGATGTGCACGTTCTGCGGGCCGTCGCCCTCGGTAACGCCGGTCCAGAGGGAGGTGTAGGGGTTCATGCGCTCACCCGTCGAGGAGCGGGGGAGTAGCTGCATGAACACCTCGAGGTCCTGCGCGCTCGGCAGCACCTTCTCGATGCCCATGACCGTGATGAGGGTTTCCGGCAGCGTCAGGCACATGCGCCCATTGCCCTCGGACTCGACGACGCCGAGTGTTCCGGTGTCTGCCAGCGCGAAGTTCGCCCCGGAGATCGCGACCTTCGCGCTGAGGAACTTCTGGCGGAGGTGGGCGCGGGCCGCCATCGCCAGCTCGGCGGGGTTGTCTGTCAGGTCAGGGTCTACCTCGGGCATCTCGTTGAGGAAGATATCGCGCACCTCGGTGCGGTTCTTGTGGATTGCGGGAACCAAGATGTGGCTCGGCTTGTCGTGCCCCAGCTGGACGATCAGCTCCGCCAGATCCGTCTCGAAGGCGGCGATGCCCTGCTCCTCGAGGTGCTCGTTGAGGCCGATCTCCTGGGTGGCCATCGACTTGACCTTGACGATCTCCTCCGAGCCCGTTGCGCGCACCAGATCCGTGACGATCCGGTTGGCCTCCTCCGCATCGCGCGCCCAGTGGACGACGCCGCCGCGGGCGGTGAAGTTCTTCTCGAACTCGTCCAGCTTGGCCGGCAGGTCCGCCATGACGGCGTCCTTGGTGTCCGACCCGGCCTGGCGCAGGTCCTCCCAATCCGGCAGCTCGCCGACGACGTTGAGCCGCTTGTCGCGGATGGTGTGGGTCGCGTGGCGCAGGTTGGCGCGCAGCTGGCTGTTTCCGAGCTCGCGCGTCGCGGCCTGCGGGAACGGCTCCTCGGCGTGCAGGTTCCCGTGTCCGCGCTGGCTCGGCAGGGTCGGCATGCCGACAAAGGTGGAACTCATCGGGTGGCCCCCGTCGTCGTGCTGGGGACTTCGGCCGGTTCCTCGAGCGTGGAGGCGAGGATCTCGGCCAGGTGCAGCGTTCCGGCGGCCGAGCCGGCGCGCGAGAGGCCGCCGCCGATGTGCAGTAGGCAGGACGCGTCGCCGCCGGCGCAGAGCCCGGCACCGGTGGAGCGGATGTTCTCCGCCTTGTCCTCGAGCATCGCGGTGGAGACCTGCGCGTTCTTCATGGAGAACGTGCCGCCGAAGCCGCAGCAAGCGTCCGCCTCGGGCAGTTCGACGACGTCGATCCCGCCGACTGTCTTCAGTAGATCCAGCTGGCGGTCGCCCAGGCGCAGCAGGCGCATGCCGTGGCAGGAGGGGTGGTAGGTGATGGTGTGCGGGAAGTAGCTGCCGAGCTGCTCGGCGGCGTCGGTCACGCCGAGGACGTCGACCAGCAGCTGGGTGAGCTCGTACGTCTTCGCGCCGACTGCGGTGGCCCGCTCGGCGAGGTCCGTGTCGCCGGCGCGCTCGGCGAGCATCGGGTGCTGGTGCTTGACCGAGGCGACGCAGGAGCCCGAGGGTGCCACGGCGACGTCGTACTCGACGGACTCGAACGCCGTGATGTGGTTCGCGGCGACCTTGCGCGCGGCGTCGAAGTAGCCGGAGTTGGTGTGCATCTGCCCGCAGCAGGCCTGGCCGGCCGGGAAAACCACCTCGTGACCGAGGCGCTCGAGGATCCTGACGGTGGCGCGCGCCGTCGACGGGTACATCGCGTCGACGATGCACGTGGCGAAGAGGGCGATTCTCATTCTGACCCCAGGTGAGTGGAAAGCGGTGTGGTCTGACCATAGTAGCTGGGCCGCCGCCGGGCGTCCATCAGCTGCCCATTACAGTGGAGTCGTGAACAATCCAGACAAGCCAGCCAGAGCGTACGAGGCGGTGCTCGATGCCGTCGAGGTCGACCTGCGCGCGGGGCGCCTGAAGCTCGGCGACCAGCTGCCGGGCGAGCGCGCGCTCGCCGAACGCCACGGGATCTCCAGGGCCTCGGTCCGGGACGCCATCCGGATCCTCGACGTCATGGGCGTCGTGCGAACCTCGACGGGCTCGGGGCCGTCGTCGGGCGCTGTCCTCATCTCCCGGCCGGCGGCGGGCATCTCGACCGCCCTGCGCATGCACGTCGCCTCCGCGCAGCTGACGGTGCGCGAGATCGTCGAGACGCGCGTGCTCCTCGAGACCTGGGCGGCCGGCGCGGTGAGCCTGCACGATGACGAGGCGCGGGCCGAGGAGTTGCTCGACGAGGCGCGCGACCTGTTGGAGCAGATGGAGCGGCCCGAAACGGGGCGGCAGGAGTTCCACGACCTGGATGCCCGGTTCCATGTGGTGCTGGCTTCGCTCTCCGGGAACGCGGTGATCACGGCGATGATGGAGTCGTTGCGCCTGGCGATCCGCGACTACGTCTCCGAGGCGATCACCTCGGAGGCGGCCTGGGGCGACGTCGTTGCCACCCTGAAGGCGCAGCACCGCGGGATTTTCGACGCCGTCGCCGGCGGCCGCGGTGGCGAGGCGGCCGGGCTGCTGCGCGAGCACATCGAGTGGTTCCACCGCGAGGTAGGTTGAGCGTGGCGCGCTTGTATCGCCGACTTGACACAAGACGATGTGCGCGGCAGGATGGCAGCACATCTTGTATCAGGCTGTTGCCACAAATGGCCTGATGGGCGCTGAGGGGGTCCCGTTGTTCTCACCAATTATCATCGTCGCTGGCGGCGCCGTGCTGCTGTGGCTGCTGGTGTTGATCCTGCGCGGACTGATCTCGCGCCAAACGCCGCGCCTGAGCGACCTCATCGAGCCGAGCTGGCGCGCGGCCCACGGCAGCCGCCCGGAGATTCTGCGCCACCTGCGACGTCGCTTCATCGGCATGATCGTCATCGGAATTCTCGCCTGCATCTCCTGCCTGGCCTGGCAGTTCGTGGCGCCGCAGCTCGGCGGCCTGCCCGTCGTCCTGGTCCCGGTCATGGTCTGGCTGGCGATCATGGTCGCGTGGTCCGCGTGGCCGTGGCCTCGCGAGCACGACGACGGCCCGCGGCCTGACGCCGACCACGTCGAAGGCGCCGCGACCCACGCCGACCTCATCCGCCGGGGCTGGACGACCTTCGGGCCCCGGTGGTCCTTCCTGCTGCCGGGCGCACTGCTGGCGCTGCTCGTCTTCGGGCTCGCGGCGGCGGGCCTGACCTCCGTCGAGGACGAGTCCGGCCGCCTGCGTCAGCTCGGCTACGAGCTCCAGGGCGGTGCCGAGCTCGACGAGTCCGGCCTAGTCACCGAGGTGCTCTCAGGCGTCGGAGCTTCTGGCCCCTATCCGGGCTGGTACTACGGCGGCGTCATCCTCGTCGTCGCGTTCCTCGCAGCGATCGCCTCCCTCATCGTCCTGGGACGCAACGCGCGCCGGGCCCGCCCGCGCGACTTCCGGCTCTTCCGCCTCGACAACGGCGTCCGTGCCGCCGTCGCCTACACGGTGGCGACCCTGTCGACGGCTTTCCTCGCCTTCCAAGGCGCCGTCGTCGGGCTCATGGCGGCGACGGCGCAGTTCTCGGCGGCCCAGCGCACGCGGTTCGTCGTCGGAGAGCCCATCGACGCCGCCGACATCACCTTCGATCCCCAGTTCCTCACGGCCTCCCTCACGATGGTCGTGATCGCGATCGTGCTCACGGTGGTCGGCGTCATGCTGCTGGCCTCATGCTCCCGGCGCATGACCCAGGCGTTCGGCGTGCGGGAGCCGGTGTGATCTCCGTCGACCCGGCCTCTCCGCTGGGGCCGGCCGAGCAGATCCGAGGTCAGCTCGAGGCGCTCATCCGCTCCGGCGCGCTCGCCGCCGACGAGCGCCTGCCGAGCGTTCGCCAGCTGGCCGCCGACCTGCGCGTCGCCGCCGGCACCGTCGCCCGCGCCTACAAGGAGTTGGAGGAGGCGGGCCTGGTGCGCGCGGCCCGCGCCGCGGGCACGCGCGTCAACCCCGGGCACGACGACGGCGCGGACGCCTTCGCGCTGGCCTCCGACCTCGTGCGGTCGGCTCGCGGCCGGGGGCTGAGCCTCGCCGAGGCCCAGGCCCTTGTCGCCGCGGCCTGGGTGGCCGGCGAGCCGCGATAGCCTGGCTCTGGGCGCGGGATTTCTCCGATGTGTTTGGCGAAGAGTTCCGCCTCGACGGTCCCAGCGCGTGGACCAGCGGTCATCGTCGGAAGGGACGTGTCGGCGCCGGAGGACGCGGCGAGCGAGTAACTGCAGCTCCCGCCGCCAGGTTTCGTCAGGCCGCCGGCTTGGGGATGTGGGCGACGATCTCGTCCATCATCTGGCCGCTCGGGTACTGCTTGCCGAAGAGGGCGGCGCCTTCGTCGGTGAGCAGTACCGTGTTGACCCGCCACTGGAGAGTGTCGCCCTGATCGGCGAAGCCGCCGGAGTACATGCGCGCGATGACGATGCGCGCCTGCTCGGGTGCCGTGCCCTCGACGGTGTCCGCAGCGACCGAGAGCACCGTGTGGCTGCCGACCAACTCGATCGCCGGATCGAGCAGTCGCACGTGCATCATGCCCTCATGACCCGAGAGGATCACGTCGCCGGTGAAGGACATTTTCCCGGTCGACAGGTCCGGCGAGAGGTCGACCTCGCCCGCGGCGAACGAGAAGGCGCCGTCGTCGGTGGTCAGGGCGCCGCTGCGCGCCGTGATGGTCCCGTCGTCGAGCGAACCGACGTACTCGACGAAACTCTTCCTGATGCCCCAAACCAAGCCGTGGGGCTGCGTGGGTCCTGGTGTCTCCGGCATGCTCACCATCATAGGGCTGGCCGGGTGCGGACGGCGCCGACGCACGCGAGAATGACACAACCGATCGCCGCGAGATCCACAGGTCCCAGCTGCTGGCCGAGCACCACGAACGCGGTCAGCGCCGCCATCACCGGCGACAGGCACGTGAGCATGCCGAACGTCGACGCCGGGAGCAAGCGGAGAACGTGGGTCTCGATGCCGTAGGGGATGGCCGAGGAGAGCAAGGCGATGCCGACGCCGATCGCGAGGACCCAGGGGTCGAGCAGTTCCGTGCCGCCGGTCGCGATGCCGAACGGGGCGGCGACGACGGTTCCCGCGCACATCGCCAGCGCGAGGCCCGCCACTCCGGGGAAGTGGCGGCCGGCCTCCCGGTTCATCAAGATGAACCCGGCCCAGCACGCGGCCGCGCCCAAGGCGAACCCGACGCCGATCGGGTCGAGGCCGTCGGCGGCGAATCCGTCCCGGCCCAGCAGCACGATGCCCGCGAACGCGAGCATCGCCCAGAGCAGGCCGATCCAGCGCCGCCCGGCGATCACGGAAAGCGCCAGGGGACCGAGCGCCTCGAACGTCACGGCGACCCCCTGCGGGATCCGGTCGAACGCCTCGTAAATCATGAGGTTCATCGCCGACATGGTGACCCCGAGCCCGATGATGGTCCGCCAGCCGGTCCATCCGAGCCGCGAAAGCGTAGGGCGCAGAATGGCGATCATGATGACAGCCGAGAAGAGAAGCCGCATCAGCACCATGCCCTGGGGGCCGACCCGGTGGAACAGCGTGCCGGCGAGGGAAGCACCGAGTTGCTGGCCGAGGATGCTGACCAGCACCAGCAGGATCGGCAGGAGCGGGGACGCCGCGATGCGCTCTTTCACTCCGAAAGGATACGCCGGTACCGCGAGGCTCAACCAACGAGACCCGAGGGCGTCGCCGAGCCGCCATCCGCCCGCAATAACTCTTGCCTTACGGGCCGGTAGGTGGTGATCTGAAAGTGGAGGCAACCAGGGAGGTCGTCATGAGAATCGGGATCGTCGGAGCGGCTGGAGGAGTGGGGCGCCGGCTGGCACGCAAACTTACAGACCACGGTGACGAGGTCACCGGGTTCTTCCGCCGGATCGAGCAGGAGGAAGTCGTCGTCGCTTCCGGCGCGAAACCCGTGCGCTACGACCTCGTCGCCGACGGGCCGGAAGTCCTGGCCAGCGCGCTGCGCGGACACGACGCCGTCGTCTTCGCCGCCGGTGCGCACGGCACGGGCGCGGACCAGACCTCGCTGATCGACGGCAAGGGCGTGGAATCGGCCATTGTCGCCGCCGACTCGGCCATGGTTCCGCGGATGATTCTGATCTCCGCGATGCCGGAGTCGGGCCGCGGCCGCGAGATCTCCGAGTCGTTCGAGCACTACCTGACGGTGAAGAAGGAAGCCGACCAGACACTGGCGAGCTCCGGGCTGGACTGGGTGATCGTCCGGCCGGGTCGGCTCACGGACGACGACGGCAACGGGCGCGTGCGCTCGGGCCTCGCCGTGCCGTACGGTCAGATCCAGCGCGACGACGTAGCCGCCTTCATCCTCGAAATCCTGCACGAACCCCGGCTGACCCGGCACATCGTCGAGGTCGTCGACGGGCCCTCGACCGTGCACGAGGCGGTCGACACTCTCGTCGGGCTGTACGGGACGCCGCACCTGTAGCCGGGCGTTCGCCCGGCGGCCGGCGCGCGGGCTGAGGCCGGCGTGGTGCCCCGTGGTCCAATAGCAGGATGTTGTTCCGTCAGCTCGAGTACTTCGTGGCGCTCGCCCGGGAGCGCCACTTCGCGCGTGCGGCCGAGGTCTGCTTCGTCTCTCAACCGGCGCTTTCCGAGGCGATCAGAAAGCTCGAACGCGAACTCGGGGTCCCGCTGGTCAGGCGCGGGCACAGTTTTCAGGGGCTGACGCCCGAGGGCGAACGCGTCCTGCTCTGGGCGCGCCGAATCCTCGCCGACCATGATGCCCTGCACGACGAGGTCGCGGCACTCCACGCCGGTCTGACTGGAACGCTGCGCGTGGGCGTCAACCCGGCGGCTACGAGCGCGGCCGCCGTGATCTCTGCGGCGTTCTGCACAACGCATCCCCGGGTGGAGCTCTCGCTGGAGACCAACCTGCGCTCGGCCGATATCGTCGACCGCGTGCAGGATTTCGAACTCGACGCGGGCATCGTCTATCTCGATGAGGACACGGCGGACCAGGTGCGGGTCCAAACGCTGTACCGGGAGCGCCTGGTCCTCATCGCTTCCGAACGCCTGCTGCTCGACGCGGGGGAGCCGTCCACATGGGCCGACGCGGCGAATCTGCCGTTGTGCCTGTTGCCGAGGGGGATGCGCGGACGCGAGGTCTTGGATCATGCGCTCGCCGATCGCGGCGTCGCCGTCAGGCCGCAGATCGAGGCGGACTCGATCGTCGCATTGCTCGCGCACGTGATGACCGGTCGGTGGGCCAGTGTGGTGCCGGAGCAGTGGCTTCCGGGACTCGCCCTGCCCCAGGACCTGCGCACGATGCCTCTGGACGGTCCGGCCATCGGCGCGCACATGGCGCTTATCTCGCATGCCGCGGAACCGGCTTCCGTCCTGGCCCGCGCCCTGTTCGAGGCAGCAGGCACCGTTGACCGGTTTCGAGAGTCCTCCGACTGATTCGCCACCGGCCGCCCCGCGGATCAAACAGGGGAACCGCTTATATGGCGAAGATCGATTGACGGCCCTTATCAACCGATCGGAAACAAGTCTTGGACGCAAGGAACGGACTTCGAGAGGCTGGAGAGTGCTTGGGGCACTGGTGAACGCAGGCCCACTCTCGCCCCAACCTCAGGAGGACGATCATCGGCCAACGCACTCTGCCGCCCGCACTCGATTCGCAGCGGCGGCCCGGACAGCGCTGGAGCCAGCTGCTCGGGCCGCTCATCCAAGCGGACCACCGGCCGGCGCTCAGGGTCGGGATCGGGCTCGCCGTTCCGGGCGTCCTTCTCCTCGCGGCGGAACGTCCAGACCTGCTGGTCTACGCGGTCTTCGGTTCGTTCGTCGGAATGTATGGTCGGGGGCAACCCCCGGCCGTCCGACTGCGGCAGCAGGGCTGGGCGGCCCTCCGTCTCGGTCTTGCGATCGCCACCGGCCTCGCCCTCAATGCCGGCGGCGCGCCGCTCTGGGGTATCGCCCTGTGTTCCGTGGCGTTCGCGGCCTTCGCCTCGTGGGCCGCCGAGCGGGTGGGGTTGAGCCCCTCGGGACCCTTCTTCGGGATCTTCGCGCTCGGGACGTTCGCGACGCTGCCTCCGGGCGAGGCCGATGTCCGATACGCGCTCGTCATCTACGGTGCGACGGCCGCTCTGTGCCTGCTCGTCGGCCAGCTGAGCAGGGTGAACATTCTCGGCGCCCGCCGGATCTTGCCGGCGCCCGGGGTCGCCCGGGGCGTCGACGCCGCGGCCGCACGACGGCGTGCGCTCGGCTATGCGGTCGCGGTGGCGGCAGCGTCGGCCATTGCGCTCCTGCTCGGCATCGCTCACGTCGGCTGGGCCGCGGCTGGCGCGACGATCCCGCTCGCCGCGTCGACGTTGCGCGCCCAGGCGTTCAGAGGCGCCGAATGCGTCGTCGGAACCCTCCTGGGGATCGTCCTCGCCGGCATGGTCCTCGTCCCCGAGCTCTCGGCGACGGCACAGGCGATCCTGGTGATGTGGCTGCTGTTCCCCACGGAGGCGCTGATGGCCCGGAACTACGGACTCGCACTCGGCTTCTTCACGCCTCTGGTCTTGCTGATGACCGATCTGACCGGCCCGGCTGAGCCCTTTTCCCTTCTGCTCGACCGTCTGGCGGGTGCCGTGGTCGGTGCCGCCGTGGGAGTCGCGATCGCGTGGTTGTTCGCGCGGACCGCCCGCACGTGTCGCTCGGGGGGGGGCAGGTCAGACGCGGACTAACCGCCGGCCGGTCGGGCGAAGTGCTCGTTCACGATGTCGCGAAGACTCGTGACCACGGCGAACGCGTCGGCCTCGGCGTCGATCACCGCCCAGCCCTCGGTGATGGCGCAGGTGAGGTAGGCGTCGCGGGCCGCCTCGAGGTAGGCGAGTGATTCGGTATCGAGGCCGCGTTCGTCGATGCGGCCCAGCGCCGTCACTGGGGAGACGTCGAGGAGAACGGTCAGGTCCGGCTCCTTGAGCGACCGCCGAAGGCCCCTCAGCCCGCGGGCCAAGAGACCATTCGGGTCGAGGCCGCGGGTCTCGCGGGTGACTTCCTGGCAGACCAGATGGCGGTCCATGACCGACAGCCCGTCGAACGCCCGGGCGCGGGCGTGGGAGCGAACCACGTTGGCCCCACGCAGGACTGTCTCGATGGTCTCCGCCAGAGCGGCGGGCACGGCGTAGCCCGAGCGCGCGCTCCAGCGCCCCAGCCAGCTGCGGCCGGACGGGTTGCGCAGCAGCTGTGCTGGCATTCCCGCGTCGAAGAGGCCCGCCGCGAGGTAGGAGGCCGCCGTCGTCTTGCCGGATCCGTCGATGCCGACGATCGCGACGGTGGCCCGACGCCGGGCACCGGCCGCGTCGCGCTTCGTGGCTGGCGCCGCGGGCGCGGCGGTGGCGGGGGCAGAGTGGGTGAGCAGCATGATTCCTCCTGGGGCCGACTCGGTGGTCTTACCCGGTTCAACGCCCGGCGCCACTCGATGTCGCCTAGAATCGGCCGTGTATCAGCTGTGCAGTTGCTGTACTTCCGCCATGAGGTAGGGGAGTTCCGGTCGACGTCAAGGCATCAGCCGACATCCGACGACTCGCCCCCGACGCGAGTCCCTTACCGTTTCGCGTTTCAGCCTTGCCGGGCCTTCATGCGCGGGTTCTTCTTATTGATGACGAACACCCGGCCGCGGCGTCGCACGATCTGTGCGCCCGGAATCTTCTTGAGCGCCTTGAGCGAATTGCGTACTTTCATGATTTCTCCTGATCTGTTAATTGCGAATGATTCTCATTATATGGTTGGATGGGGTGCCGCAGGCAAATGCAACCCGGCACAGGCCTGCCGACGCCCGAGGAGGAGCATGAATCAGGCCAACGTCACGCTGATATGCGGGACATGTGTCCCCGAACGTCGCGAACATCTCCGCGTTATCGCCGAGGCGACGGGCGCGGTCGCGATCCGCACGGACCCGGCCCGGTCGCTCGGGCGAAGCGCAGCCGAGCGGGTGGACTTCCTGGACGACATGGCCGTCACCATTCAATCCGCCGGCCAGGACGTTGTTGCCGATATTCCGCTCGATGTCCCAGTCACCGACGCCGTGGGGCTCGTCGGCAGCGAGCAGGCGGCGGTGCTCGCCGACGTCGTCTGCATCGTCGACGCCACGCACCTGGGAAAGGATCTAGCCGACGGGGACTACCTGCCCGGCTTTGTCGCGCGGGCGACGCTGGCGGTCCATCAGATCGAGCACGCTTCCGTCGTGCTCGTGACCAACTGGTCCGCGCTGGACGCACCGCAGCTCTCCAGTACGCTCTCACTCTTGAGCCACCTGAACCCCACCGCCCACCTCGACCTCGACGTCGGGCGGTGGCTAGAGGACCGCGGCACCGGAAGAGCCGCAGGCAGCCCGATCGCCGGCGTCGGCCAGCGCCCCGGGTGGGTCCAGCGGCTCAACGACCATCCGAGCTGGCAGCCCCGCATGCTCGATCCCCGCGTCTCGTCGGTCCGCTTCTCCTCAGTGCGGCCTTTCCACCCGGGGCGTCTGCGCGACGTGCTCGAGAACGTCGGTTCAGGTCGTGCAGGGCAGCTGGTCCGGTCGGCGGGCTTTGCACGTCTGGCGACGCGACCGCAAGTCACCGCTCTGTGGGAGCACGTGGGGCAGATGTTCGATCTGGTGCCGCTGACGCGCGACGACGCCGATCAAGAGGAGCTGCTGTGCCTGGGGCAGGACATCGTCCTGACGGGAATCGACCTCGACGAGGCGCGGCTGCGGGGGCTTCTCGAATCGGCGCTGCTGACGGACGAAGAGTTCTGCGCCGGATTCGAAACGTGGGCGAATTTCCCGGACCCGTTTCCGGTGTGGGTCCCGGCCCACGACGCCGCGGAGGACTGAAAGGGAGTCAGCCGCGGATCCCCCAACGGGACTTCTTCAGCGTCGCGGTGTCGGGGGCTCCGCCGCTCAGCGCTTCGTCTCGGGCTTCGTCCACTGAATCGCGCAGGCTCTGGTCCGAGGAGCAGGCTGTCGTGTACTGCACCAGCGTGCGTTCTTCGCCGGCTTCAACGGCGATCAGGCGGCCGCCGTCGTCCTTTGCGCTGACATAGGCGGTCCCGCCGACGACTCCGTTCCGGCGCGAGGGATCGGACGGGAGGCCCAAGCTGGCCAGTACGTCTTCGGCCTCGACGATGAAGGCCTCAGGGTCCTCGACCCCCGCACCCTGGAAGGATGGCGTCAGCCGCCAGAAACCGTCCTCGGGGCAGGGCGCAGGGGTGATCGCATCGACAGCGGAGAGCAGCTGATCGAGTTCGCCGGCCTGCGGGATGATCGGGTGGATGGCCGCGATCACGGCTTTGGAGTCGTCTCGTAGTTCATCGAGGGTGGGCTCGCTGTCCTTCGTCACTGATGCTCCTGGTTTCGAAGTCGATGTGGTGGCGGGGGTCGTCGCCGGCGCACAGCCCGCGAGGGCTGTCGCTGCTACGAGGCCGACGGCGACCGCCAGCAGTGCGCGTTTCATGAATTCAGCCTACGTGCTGCGGGAGTGGTCATCAGGGCAACTTGTCCTTGGCCCAGCCCCAGGCGTCGCCAGCGGCGTCTTTTACGTCGTTGGCGCGCTCGGCGACTTCGTCCTTGGCGTCGCCAGCGAAATCGACGACGTCGTCTTTGCGGTCGCCGGCCCAGTTCCAGGCTGTTTCGGCTCCGTCGACGACGTCGTCTTTGCGGTCGCCGGCCCAGTTCCAGGCTGTTTCGGCTCCGTCGACGACGTCGTCTTTGCGGTCGCCGGCCCAGTTCCAGGCTGTTTCGGCTCCGTCGACGACGTCGTCTTTGCGGTCGCCGGCCCAGTTCCAGGCTGTTTCGGCTCCGTCGACGACGTCGTCTTTGCGGTCGCCGGCCCAGTTCCAGGCTGTTTCGGCTCCGTCGACGACGTCGTCTTTGCGGTCGCCGGCCCAGTTCCAGGCTGTTTCGGCTCCGTCGACGACGTCGTCTTTGCGGTCGCCGGCCCAGTTCCAGGCTGTTTCGGCTCCGTCGACGACGTCGTCTTTGCGGTCGCCGGCCCAGTCCCACGCTGCTTCGGCCCCGGCGACGACATCGTCGTAGGCGTCGCGCCCCTTCTCCATCACCTGGTGCTCAAGCTTCGGATCGGAGTCGTACCTGCTCTCCTCGAGGTAGTCGATTTCGTCGGGATTCCCGTTGAGGATCTCGCTCATCGAGTTCAGCGATTGGCTGCCGCGCTCGAGGTACCCGTATTGGGTGTCGCTGCTCGACCCTTCGGTCTGACCGTGGCCCGTACCCGCTTCACCCGGGATGTTTCCTTCGCCGTCGGACGAGAACGTGTAGGCGCCGAATTCTTCCGCGGTCGGGGAGATGCGCCCGGACGGGATCTGTCCGCGCGGCGCCCATGGGTCGTCGTACGCGATCGTGGCGTAGACCGCCGGGTTGCCGTTCTTGTCAGCCTTGACGTTGAAGTCCGATGCGTGATCGGCCACCGCGGGGTCGATACCGGCCGAACCGTACATGACGTACCGGTCGACGTCGTGCCTTGTCTGGGTGAGGCCGACGGCCGCCGTCGTCGTCCCGTACGAGTGCGCCGTCACGTTCGTCGTCGGGACGTCCCCGCGCGCGTCGCGCGTCTCGTGCAACCCGTCCAGGAAGATGGCCAGCTGGGTGCCGCCCCTCTCTGCGTGCTCGTTTCCGACGACCTCCCACGGGCGGGGGAGGAGGTTCTTGTCCTTGGCCAGCTCGAGCGGTTGGTCGGGCGAGTCGTAGCCGATCCAGGCGACGACGGCGTGGTTGCCCTGCATCTTGTCGTAGAGCGTCTGTGCCTTGCCGACTTCGCCGTCCATGTTGTGCGTGCCGCTTCCCATGCCGGACACGGAAACCGTCACGTCGTCAGCGGTGTCCAGATTGCCGATGGAGATGGAAGCGAGGGGGCGCTCGGAGACCGGATCGACGGGGATGAAGTGATTCAAGAAGCGCTCGCCGGAGTTCCCGTCGAGGCTGCCTCCGGAGCTTTCCACCAGGGCGTCGGCGATCGATTCGAACGCCTCGAGCTGCTTGTCCGTGTACGCGGGATCGTTGCGGACCAGATTCAGGGTGGTGACGTTCGCCCGGTGGCGGTCCGAATACGGGACGCCGTTGGTGTTGCCCACCAGAGCCGGGAGCATGGCCGTGAGCGCGGTCTGCTGCTCGGTGCTGAGACCGTCCCACCAGGCCGCCCCGTGCCTGCCGGAGGGGTAGCCGTCCCCGGCGGGCGGCTCGGCCGATACCGGCGGCGGCGTGGTCCGCGCCTCGGGATGCGTCGATGCGAGCGCCTCGATCTCTTGAGGTGAGAGCTTGCCCAGATACGCGTAGTACGCCTCGACGTCCTCGGCCGTCGCGCCCTCGCCCATGGCGATGCGATACAGGCGCGCCGCGGTGTTCACGCGCGTCGAATTCGTTCCGTAATCGAAGTGGGCGCGAGTATTCGTGCTGATGCGTTCGATGCCGCCGACGGTGGTGTTGAAAGCCTCCTGCGCCGCCACCCAGTCGTCGACGATCGCATTGAAGTCGCCCTGGAGCTCCCGCTGCAGGGTCGCCTTGGCGTACGGGTACTGGCGGCTCGCCGCGGCGCCGGTGTAGTTGTCCTTGTAGTTCGTCTCCTGGGCCGGAACGGTGCTGTCCCAGAAAGTTCCTTCCCGGGTGTTGAGATCGTCGATGGCATCCGCCAGCGTGATGGCGGCCTTCTTGATCGAATCGGTGCTTTCCTCGAGCTCGCCGGCGTCGCGGACGGCCGGGGCCAGGGACGTCGCGAGGGCCTGTTCACTCGGACCCTCGTAGAGCGGCCGCATGCCGTTCCACGTGGTCTTCGCCGCGGTGACCTCGTCCTCGATGCTCTTGGCGGCGCTTTTGAGTGCTCGTGCGGCGGCACGGATTCCCTCGGTGTTTTTCGGGAGGTTCGCCAATCCGGACGTGTTGATCGAGAAGATGCTCATTTCGCGTTGGTCCTCGCGTCATCAGCCATCTGTTCGTCGCCGTTCGAGATGGCCTCGCTGATGCCCCAGCCCGCACCGATCACGTTCTCGCAGCGCACCACCGTGGCCCGGGCGTCCGGCAGGAGGACGCTGGCGCCGCACGTCTCGACGGTGCCCGCGCAGTCCGTATCGTCGAGGGCGATCTTGAGGTCCGCGATCGCGTCCTCGAGCCCGACGACGTGTTCCGGGAGATTCAGGACGACGTCGTCACAGTCGCGCAGGAGCTGATTGAAAGCTGGCTGCTCCAAGCGGTAGCGCATCCGATTCTCCGTTCGTCGTCTTCATGCGTGATGGTCGAGGGCCACCCGGCAAGACGACGCTATAGGGCATTGCCCGTGGTTGGCGATGGGGAGGACTCCCCATCGTGATCGGGTGAGCGACCGTGGGAGATCGTGAATTCGGCCCGGCCGCGGGGCTGGCCGTTCACGAGGAATTCGACGATGTGCGGGCCCGTCGTCGCTCGTCGCGTCGTCATGGCTGCGCGCAGGGGGTGGCTCTTGGCCAGTCGCAGAGGCCCGTCGGCCGGGACCACGGACTGCTTCAGCTTGAAGACCTTGCGCCCGCGGGCCAGGCCCGTCGACTTCACAACGGCGGTGCCGACCGGTTGAATTGCGTAGTCGACGACGACGGGGACAGCGGCGCCGGTGGTCTCGATCGCCAGAGAGAAGTCGAGGGATCCACCCAGGGTGACCAGATCGGGAACCGACACCTCCGAGAGCGTGACGTGCGCGTCGGCGTCGTACCCGAGGAGCGCGAGGGCGCCGGCATGGCCGGTTTTGACGAGCGTGCGGGTCGCGTGGCGCGTGATGAACGCGAGGTCTGGCATCACCCGGCCGCCAGCGGCTTCCTCGCGCCAACGCGAGAGGATCGTGACCACCAGGTCGGGGTCCCGCTTGGCGATGTCGTTGAGGTGGTTGGCCACCGACCGGGTCACATAGCGTGTGGGGTCCCCGGCGAGCGTGTCGAGCAGCGGCAGGGGCGCCTCTGGATCGAGTGTCAGGCGCGGAGCCCAGGGCAGCAGGGGGCGGGTCCCCTCGGAGCAGAGGCGGCGGACGTGGTAGTTGGAATCGCGGGACCAGGCCTCGAGCCGGGCGAGAGTGGGGCCGGGGAAGTCGTCGAGGAAGAAGCGGATCGCGTATTCGGCGGAGAAGCGGCGGGTGATCTCGTGCAGGGCATCGAGCCCGAGACCGAGCAGTTCGGAGGTGCGGCAGGTTTCGGCGACGAACTGGGCGAAAGGCTGGTGGATGAAGTCGCCGAAGTCGTCGTCGGAGAGCGTCGGATCCAGCTCAGGCGGGAGCGCGTCGATCAGGATGGCGACCGACGCGGCGACGCCGGCCGGGTCGTCTCCGCCGCGGGTCGGCAGGTGGGCGCGGAGGCGGTCCGTGATCCACGCCATGCGCGCTTTCAGCTCCTGTTCCGCGAAGCGGGCCACACACTCGTCTGTGAAGGCCGCCGCGTCGAAGAGGTGCCCGGCCGCGGCGCTGGACCGTTCGACGTCGGAAGCGATCCGCTTGATGCTGCTGCGGTTGAAGATCTGGTCTTTGAGGGGTGCCGCCATGAGGTCAGTCTAGAGCGACCGCGGAGACGCCAGTGGCGCGCGTCGAGTGAGGGCGCGCGCCATCGGCGTTGCGGGGCGATCAGCCCTCGAGCTGGGGATCCACGCCGAAGTGCTCGGCCAGCTCGGTCACGACGGCGTCGGCACCCTGAATGCTGACGGACGAGGCGAAGATCGAGTCGTCGACCTGGACGATCTCGCCGGTCAGCTCGTCCCAGAGCGGGTTACTGTGGAACTTCTCCTGCTGGGCGCGGGCGGCGTCGCCCTCCTCGCCCTCCGGGGCCCACATGGATTCCATGATGAAGGTGGCGTCGCCGTCGAGGAGGTTCTCCTGCGAGAGCTCGACGAGGATGCTCTCGTCCGTGTCCGGCTGCCCCTCCGGGCGCGGGATGCCCGTGTCCGCCATGATCTCGCCGATGAACGAGTTCGAGGAGTACAGCCGGAGCGTGTCCTCGCCGACGAAGCGCAGGAAGGAGTAGGTGGTGTCCGGGGCCTTTTCGAGGATTTCGGCGCCGACGGCGGCGGCTCGCGCCTCGTAGGCCGCGACCTTGGCCTCGGCCTCGTCTTTCTTTCCGAGCGCCTCGCCCAGGAGGACGACGTTCTCCTTCCACGTCGGTCCCGTCGACTCGGAGAAGATCGTCGGGGCGATCTTGTTCAGCTGGTCGTACATCTCGCCCTGGCGGACGTCGGCCGAGATGATCAGATCCGGCTCGGCCTCGACGATCTTCTCGAGGTCGGGTTCGGCGATGGTGCCGACGTTGACTGCTTCGTCGGTCAGCTCGGTGATGTCGCCCAGATACTCGGGGAACGGGTTCTTGCCCGGGCGGTACTCGGTGTAGGCGACGAGCTCGGCCCCCAGCAGCATCGTGGCGTCGATGTAACTCGGGTCGAGGGCGGCGATGCGCAGCGGCTGCTCGGGAATCTCGGCGGATCCGCGGAAGTGTTCGACGGTCATCGGGTACTCGCCGGAGGCGTTGCCGTACTGTCCCTCGGTCGTGTCTGCGCCGCCGCCGCAGGCGGTCAGCGCGAGCAGGAGCGTCGCGGAAGCGGCGCCGGCGAATGCCCGGAAACGGGACGGTGTGCGAGTCATGGTCATTTAGACATTCTTCCGTTACTAAAGGTCATTAGGTGAGGCTTACCTCGTTGTCGAGTCAGAACGGTACCATCGGGGAAACACCTTGGAGAACATGTGAAGATTTCTGCCCTCGCGCCGGCCCTGCCGGCCGCGCCGAAACCGGCTGCCGCCCGCTGGACGACGGCCGCGCGCACCCGGACGCTGGCGGTCCTCGCGGCGGTCGTCGTCGTCGGGGTCGTCCTGAGCATCGGCGTCGGCTCCGCCCGCTCGACGCCTGCTGATCTCTGGCACGCCTTCGTCAGCTACAGCGGGAGCGTCATGGATCTGACGATCCGCGGCATCCGCGTCCCCCGGACCGTCACCGCGCTCGCCGTCGGTGCGGCGCTCGGCGTCGCCGGCACTCTCGTCCAGGGGCACACCCGCAACCCGATCGCCGAACCCGGGCTGCTCGGCGTCAACCACGGCGCGGCCCTTGCGATCGTCGCGACAACGGCGGCCGTCGGCCCGCTGGCCTTCCCAGCGCAGGCGGGTCTGGCCTTCGTCGGCGCCCTCGTGGCCTCCCTCGTCGTCTTCGGCATCGGCAGCGTGGACCGCCGCGGCGGTTCCCCCACGACGCTCGTGCTCGTCGGCGCCGCCGTGACGTCGATGTGCCTCGGCCTCGTCTCGGCGATCGTCCTGCTCAGCGAGGCCGCTCTGGAGACCCTGCGCTTCTGGCAGGTCGGCTCCGTCGCCGGGCGGTCCGGGGCGCTCGAGCTCCTCTGGCCCGTCCTCCTCGTCGGCGGTCTCCTCGCCTGGCTGAACGCGACCCAGCTCAACGCCCTCGCGCTCGGCGAGGCCGCGGCGACGAGCCTGGGCGTGACCACGGCACGCGCCCGCGGCGTCGGGCTCGCCGCCCTCGTCCTCCTCGCCGGGGCGGCCGTCACGATCGCGGGCCCCATCGCCTTCGTCGGCCTCCTCGTGCCTCACATCGCCCGGTGGGCCATCGGCGCCGACTACCGCTGGCTCGTGCCCGCGTCAGCGCTCATCGGCAGCGCGATCGTCCTGCTCTCCGATACCCTCGGCCGGATCATCGCCCGCCCCGGCGAGCTTCCCGTGGGCGTCGTGGTCGCCCTCGTCGGCGCCCCCGTGTTCGTCTACATCGCGCGTCGGAAACGGGTGGTCTCCGCATGAGCCAGCGTCTCCTTCCGGACGACCGGATCGCCGAACCCCGCGCCGCCGCCAGCGTCCTCCTGGCGGCCGGTACGGCCGCGCCCTCTCCGGCGCGAGCGCACGGCACGACGACGGCGCGCCGCCGTTACGCCGTCGTCGTCACCGCGGCGCTGGGGCTCGCGACGTTCGCCGCCGCCGCATGGCACATCGCCGTGGGCGGCTCCCTGATCCCGATGCTCGACGTGGCGGCCAGCCTGCTCGGCATGGCGCCGGATGCGCGCACCGAACTCGTGGTCCTCGAATTTCGCGCGCCCCGCACGGCCGCAGCCGTCCTCGCCGGTGTCGCGCTGGGCACGGCGGGGGCGCTGACTCAGACCGTGGCTCGGAATCCGTTGGCCAGTCCCGACGTCCTCGGGATCACCAACGGCGCGGCGTTCGGCGCGGTCGGCGTCACCGTGCTGGCCGGCAGTGCCGGCGGCGTCTCCGGGGCGGCGGCGGCCTTTGGGATGCCGGCCGCGGCCGCGGTGACCGGCTTCGCTGCCGCGGCGCTCGTCTTCCTGCTCGCATGGAAGGGCGGGCTCGAGTCGAATCGCGTGATCATCGTCGGCCTCGGCGTCGGTGGACTCGCCGCCGCCCTGACGACGTGGATGCTCACGCTCGGCAGCGTCCAGGACGCAGGCAAGGCGCTGACGTGGATGTCGGGGACCATCAACGGGCGCGACTGGAACCAGATCGCCCCGCTTTGGCCGATCATCCTCGTCGGTGTGTGCGCGGCACTGGCCTCCCGGCGGGGGCTGAACATGATCGCTCTGAACCCGGATACCGCCGTCGCGCTCGGCCTGCGGATCAACGTCACCCGCGTGTGGATCCTCTCGCTCGCGACCCTGCTGGCCGTGGCTGCGACCGTGCTGGCGGGCCCGGTCGCGTTCGTGGCGCTGGCCAGCCCGCAGATCGCGCGCATGATGACCCGCGGGACGATCCCGCCGGTGCCAGCGGCCGCTCTGGTGGGTGCGCTCTTCCTGCTGCTGGCCGATCTGCTGGCCGCGCGGACGTTCGAGGTCGCGCTGCCCGCCGGCGTCGCCACGGCGGTCATCGGGGCGCCGTACCTGATGTACCTCGTGATCCGGCAGCAGCGCCGGCGCACCGCATAGACCGTGCGGGAGGAGGCCCGCGAGAACGCACAAGCTGTACAGGAGGTGCTCACAACCTGGGCATAGCCTGCGGCGTCAGGCTGGAGGGGAAACAGAAACCCGCCACCTGAAAGTGACCTCATGAAACTCCCCCGCGCCGCCACCGCCGCCCTCTCCACCCTGACCGCCGTCGTGCTGGCCGGCTCCCTCGCCGCCTGTTCCAGCGCTTCCGGCGACACCGCTGAGACCGCTGCCGGAGCCAGCACCGCCTCCGCTGGCGCCACCGGCAGCGAGACGGACGCGGCCGACGTCTCCCTCGACGACCTCGGCGCCGACACCCACTTCTCCGAATCCGACCTCGAATGGGACGAGGCAGATGTCGTCGACGTGAGCCTCGCCGACGGCGCCAGCAGCGGCGGCGAGGGCGTCGAGGTCGTTGGCGACGCGGTCACCATCACCGCGGCCGGCGTCTACCGGTTGAGCGGCACCCTCGTCGACGGCACGGTGAACGTGGCCGCGGGGGAGGAGGACGACGTCGTGCTGATACTCGACGGGGTTGACATCGCCTCGGGCATCGGCTCGCCGCTGACCGCGACCACGGCCGACGAGGTCACCGTGTACCTCGCCGAGGGCAGCGGGAACCGGCTCGTCGACGCGGTCGACTACGCGGAAACCGACTTGCCCACCGCGACGATCGCGGCGGCGACGGACCTGACGATCGCCGGACCCGGAAGCCTTGAGCTGACCGGCAACGCGAACGACGCCATCAACACCAAGGACGGGCTCGTCCTCGCGGGCGGGAACGTCAGCATCGCCGCCGTCGACGACGGCATCCGCGGCAAGGACTACGTGGCCGTGACCGGCGGGACGTGGCAGATCAGCGCGGCCGACGACGGCTTGAAATCTGACGACGAGGAGGATGCGGACCGCGGCTGGGTGCTCGTCGGCGGAGGGGCGCTGGAGATCGACGCGGGGGACGACGGCGTCAAGGCCGTCAACACCGTGCGCGTCGCCGGCGGCGCCGTGACCGTGACGGGCTCCTACGAGGGGATCGAGGCCGCGCACGTGCTGATCGAGTCGGGGGACGTGGACGTGACTTCGAGCGACGACGGGATCAATGCCGCGGGCGCCTCGGCGGAGGCGTCGGCAGGTGGGATGGGCGGGCAGGGCTCGGGCGACTACACCGTGGAGATCTCCGGCGGCGAGGTCACCATCGACGCCGAGGGCGACGGCCTGGACTCGAACGGGACCGCGTCGATCTCCGGCGGAACCGTCGTGATCAACGGCCCGGAGTCCAACGGGAACGGCGCCCTCGATGTTGACGGCGAGTTGGACGTCTCCGGTGGCACGGTCGTGGCCGCCGGCAGTGCGGGCATGGCGGTGACGCCGTCCGCGGCGTCGGAGCAGTCGAGCATCCAGCTCACGGCCGACTCGGCCCTGCCGGCGGGCACCGTGATCCAGGTCGTGGATGCGGACGAGGAGCTGCTGACGACGTTCGTCACCGCCAAGGAGGCGCAGTCCATCGTGCTCTCGACCGAGGGCATGACCGACGGCGCGGAGTACACCGTCTACACGGGAGGCGCGGCCGACGGGGCGGGCCTGACGGAGGGCTCGCTCGACGGCGCCGCCGAGTACGCGGTGCTCACGGGCGGCGAGTACACCGCCGGGCAGATGGGCGGCATGGGCGGGCGGCAGCGCCCGTAGCCGGCCGGCCGGGCGGATCGGGGGCGCGCAGGCTGAGCGTGCATTGTGTGGAACTGGATGTCAAGTATTGAGACTGAATCCCAAACCCTCTATTGTCGACCGTGTGACGTACATCATGAACCCCCGCCTCGACCGAGGAGCCCGACCATGACCGGACCCGTTTCCCACCTGACCCTGTCCGTAGCCGCCGTGCTGGCCGAATCGGCCGCCCGGCACGCGGACCGCACGGCGATCACGGTCGGCGGGCAGGGCACCACCTATGCGCAGCTGTGGGAGCAGGCCCGGGCCTACGCCGGTGCCCTGCGCGACGCCGGCATCGGCGAGAACGACCGGGTGGCGGTCCTCATCCCGAACGTCACCGACTTCGCGCGGGTCTACTACGCCGTCCTGAGCCTCGGCGCCGTCGTCGTTCCGATCCACGCGCTCCTCAAGCGCCACGAGATCGCCTACGTGCTCGAGGATGCCGCCGCCGGCCTGATGATCTGCGCGGCCCCGCTGCTGGGTGAGGGTGCCGCCGGGGCCGAACAGGCGGGTGTGCCGACGTACTCGGTGCTCGCCCCGGAGGAGGCCGGCACCGACCGGCTCGAAGACCGCGCCGCCGCGGCCGTCCCGATCGACGACTACCTGCCACGGCACCCGGAGGACATCGCCACGATCCTCTACACCTCGGGCACGACCGGCAAACCGAAAGGCGCCCTCGGCACCCACCTGGCGCTCGTGGAGCAGACCAACGCGATGCTGCTCGACACCCTGGATCTGCGCCCCGGTGACCGGCTCTTCGGCGGGCTGCCGCTTTTCCACACGTTCGGTCAGACCGCAGTGCTCAACTGCGGTCTGCGCGCGGGGGCGGAGATCCTGCTGCTGCCCAGATTCACGGGCCCGGAGGCCCTGGATCTGGTGCTGGGGCACGGGGTGAACGTCTTCTTCGGGGTGCCGACGATGTATGTGGCGCTGCTCGAGGCCGCCGCCGCAGGTGAGGGCCGGCCCGATGCGCTGCGCTACGCCGTCTCCGGCGGCGCCTCGCTACCCGTGGCATTGCTCGAGGCGTTCGAGGAGCGGTTCGGGGCGAAGGTCTATGAGGGCTATGGGCTCACGGAGACCTCGCCGGTGGCGTGCTTCAACCGGGTCGGCCGCGACCCGCGACCCGGGACGGTCGGCACCCCGATCTGGGGCGTGCAGGTCGAGATCGCCGATCCGCTGGAGACCGGGCGGATCGACCTGCTGCCCCGCGGAGAGCTCGGCGAGATCGTCGTCCGCGGTCACAACCTGTTTTCGGGCTATCTGAACCGGCCGGAAGCCACCGCGGAGGCGGTCGTGGACGGCTGGTTCAGGACCGGTGATCTGGGAACCAAGGACGACGACGACTATGTCCGCATCGTCGACCGCACCAAGGACATGATCCTGCGTAACGGATACAACGTCTATCCGCGTGAGGTCGAGGAGGCGCTGCTCGAACACCCGGGTATCACCAACGCCGCCGTCTACGGCGTCCCGGACGAGAAGCACGGTCAGGAGGTGGCCGCGGCCATCACGGTCGACGCGGCCGCAGGGCTCGACGCTGCAGCGGTCAAGGAATGGATCGCCGGGCGCCTCGCCGCCTACAAGTACCCCCGCCGGGTGGAGATCGTGGCCGAGTTCCCGCTGGGCCCGAGCGGCAAAATCCTCAAACGCGAACTCGCTGCGCGGCACGACCAGCAGTTCGCGGCCAACGAATCCTGAACCCCGCGGACGCACCGAAAGGCACACCTTGTCCACTTCTCCAGATTGCACCCCCGTCGACGGGACCCTTGGCCGGATCAGCGTGTGGCGCTGGGCGGCGAAGTCCCCACGCTTCATCACGGTCATCGCGCACGGGTACGGCGAGCACGCCCGCCGCTACGACCACGTCGCGGAACGCCTGCTCGCCGTCGGTGCCGAGGTCTTTGCCCCCGATCACTTCGGTCACGGCAGCTCCGAAGGCGAGCGTGTTCTGATCGAGCGGTTTGACGACTACGCCATCGACCTGGAGAACGTCGTCGACCGCGCCCGCGAGCAGCACCCGGGGCTGCCCGTCGTCCTGATCGGGCATTCGATGGGAGGCGCCATCTCCACTCGATACATCCAGCGCGCGGGCCCGGGCGCTTTGAGCGCCCTCGTGCTCAGCGGTCCGCTCCTCGGCGGCAGCCCGCTGGTGGACCTGCTCCAGCACGATCCCCTTCCCGACGTCCCGATCGACACCGAAGGGCTCTCGCGTGACCCGGCCACCGGGCGCGCGTATCTCGAAGACCCGCTCGTTCATCACGGGTCCTTTCGCCGCGAGACGCTGCTCGCGATCCGGGACGCGCTCGACGACGTCGCCGCCGGGCCGGATTTCGCCGGGCTGCCGACCCTGTGGCTGCACGGGGAGGACGACCCGATCGTCCCGTTCGAACCGGCCGGCCGCGTCGTGCCCCGCCTCATCGGCGAGGCGGGCCGGCGGAAGAGTTACCCCGGCGCCCGGCACGAGATCTTCAACGAGACCAACCGGGACGAAGTGATCGAAGATGCGATCGCGTTCATCGACGCAGCGGTCTCCGCGCGCGGCTGAACTCCATGGTCGCCCGCCGTGCGGTCACTCCGAGGCGACCCGCTGCCGGGGCAGGGGAGGGCCTTCGAGGATCCGCACCGCGAGCTCCGCGAGGTCGGCTGCACGCAGCGACGGCCAGCCGTGCAGGGCCTCCCGCCACTCCGCGGGAACAGCACTCGCGCCGTGCGCGGCACCGCTGAGGGCGCCGGCGATCGCGGCCACGGTGTCGGTGTCGTTTCCGCCGCGCACCGCCCGCTGCAGCACGTCCTCGAGGCAGAACCCGTGGTGGATCGCCGACCAGGCGCCCTGGAAGGCCTCGACGACCCACGTGTTGTGGGGGAAATCCTCCGGCTGCTTCGCCTCGGCCACGCCGATGCGTTTGGCCCACACGTCGCGCCGCTCGGCGGGGAGCCAGTAGAGCTGGTCGCGGAGGTTCAGCTGCCCGGTCAGGACCGCCTTGCGAATGGCCAGGCACCAGAGGACGCACGCGTCCCCGGCGTCGTCGCTCCAGTGCGTGATCTGGGACAGTTGCCTCGCCGCGGTCGCCAGCGCCTCCTCTTGGCCGGTCCCCAGGAACGCGAGGGCCAGCGGCGCGGTGCGCATGAGGGAGCCGTTGCCGGCTGAGCGCCCGGTGATGATGTGCAGCCGGTGGGAAGACTCCCAGGCCTCGCGGGCGGTCGCCTCCTTGAGGCCGCCCAGCACGCGCCGGGTCTGCGCGCCGACCGAGGGGGCCCTCAGATGCCATTCGTGCCAGGCGGCGACGATCCGGTCCAGCGTCCCCTCGGCCTCAAGCCGGTGCCCGGCCGCCAGCTCGCACGCAATCGCGACAGCCATGGAGGTGTCGTCCGTCCACTCGCCCGGGGCGTATCCGAAGGGGCCGCCGCCGATCATCGCGATTGATCCGCCCGCGCCCATCGGCGGGCCGAACTCGTAGCCGGCCCCGAGGGCGTCACCGGCTGCCGCGGCGACGAGCGCGCCCTGGGCGCGATCGCGCTGGGACCACCGGTCCTCGCCGTCGTCGGGGCCGTGTCGGTCGTCCGTGTATCGTGCGAATTGTGCCGTCTGCATCGAAAGTCTCCCTGCGTCGAGCTGGTGCGGGACGGCGCGGGGAAATGTGGCGCCGGTCACCGGATTTCAGCGTAATCTGTGATCCTGAGTGTCGGCCGGGAAATCGTTGAATCCGACGGCATCTGCCCTGCTGTCTGGGCGGAATCGATAGGCTGGAACGGAACTCGAGATGAGGAGGACGGCGTGATCGAATTCCGCGGGGTCGGCAAGACGTACGACGACGGCACCGTGGCCGTCGAGACCTTCAGCTACACGGTCGCGGCCAATAGCCTCGTGGTCCTCGTCGGCTCCTCGGGGTCGGGCAAGACGACGCTGTTGCGCATCGTGAACCGGATGGTCGAGCCCACGAGGGGCCACGTGCTGGTCGACGGCCGTGACGTTGCCAGCATGGACAAGGTTCGGCTCCGGCGCTCGATCGGCTACGTTCTTCAGGCCGGAGGGCTGCTGCCGCACCGCACGGTCGCCGACAACGTTGCGACCGTGCCCGTGCTCAACGGCGTCGGAAGGCGTCAGGCCCGCGCCGCCGTCGCGTCGCTGATGGAACGGGTCGGGCTCGACCCGGTGCTCGCCACGCGATACCCGGCCCAGCTCTCCGGCGGCCAGCAGCAGCGCGTGGGGGTCGCACGGGCGCTCGCCGCCGACCCGGACATCCTGCTCATGGATGAGCCGTTCGGTGCCGTCGACCCCATCGTCCGACGCGAACTCCAGGACGAGCTGCGGCGGCTGCAGCGCGAACTCGGTAAGACGATCCTGCTCGTGACCCACGACATCGACGAGGCGTTCGGTGTGGGGGACGAGGTCGTCGTGCTCAAGGAGCGTGGAGTCACCGCGCAGTCCGGCACGCCCGCTCAGATCCTCGCCCACCCCGCTGACGAGTTCGTACGCTCCTTCATCGGGGCAGACCGTGCCGAGCGCCGCCTCCGGCCCGCCACCGTCGGCGGGAGGCGCGTCCTCGTCGACGACGAGGGCCGGCCGGTGGGCGTCCTGCTGGGCGAGGAACCGGTGGCCGGGGCATGACCTGGCTCTCGCACGCGTGGGGATGGGTGCTTGAACTGACGTGGGCGCACCTGTGGCTCAGTCTGCCGGCCATCCTGCTCAGTGCGGCGATCGCCGTGCCGGTCGGGAGGCTGGCCTTCCGGCGGCCCCGGCTGGGCGGGCCCCTGCTCTCGGGCGCGAGCCTCCTCTACGCGATCCCGGCGCTGCCGCTGCTGATCATCGTCCCCGCCATCTTCGGCGTCCCCCTGCGCTCGTCGGCGACGATCGTCATCGCGCTCACGATCTACGGTGCCGCGCTCATGGTCCGGACGGCCGCCGACGCGTTCGCGTCCGTCGATCCCCACGTGCGGCAGGCCGCGCTCGCCGTCGGGCATTCGCCCCGGGAACTGTTCTGGAAAGTGGACCTGCCGCTCGCGGTGCCCGTCCTCGTGGCGGGCCTGCGCGTGGTCACCGTCAGCACGGTCGGGCTCGTGACGATCGGTGCGCTCATCGGTGTCCCGAGCCTCGGCACCCTCTTCACGGACGGATTCCAGCGCGGGATCGTCGCCGAGGTCGTCACCGGCCTCGTCGCCACCGTCGTCGTCGCCCTCGTGCTCGATGCGCTGTGCCTCCTCGCGGGCCGGGCGCTGACGCCGTGGCGGCGGGTGAAGGCGGGAGTCGGCGCATGAACCTTCTTCTCGACGCCGCCGCCTGGCTGGCCGATCCGGCGCAGTGGACCGGCCCGGGATCGGTGCCGACGCGGATCCTCGAACACCTGTGGGTGACCCTCCTCGTCGTCGTCGCGGCCGCCGCGGTCGCCCTCCCCGCGGGCGTGTGGGTGGGACACACCGGGCGGGGGCGGTCCGTCGTCATCGCGTTCGCCGGGGCCGCCCGCGCCATCCCGACGCTCGGCCTGCTCACGCTGCTCGGGCTGTGGCTGGGGATCGGGCTCGGGGCACCGCTGCTGGCGCTCATCGTCCTGGCCATTCCATCGCTGCTCGCCGGGGCCTACTCGGGGGTCGAATCGGTGGACCACACGACGACGTCGGCCGCCCGGGCCCTCGGCATGAGCGAGTGGCAGATCGTCACCCGCGTCGAATTGCCGCTTGCGGCCCCGGTCATCCTCGGCGGTGTGCGCGCCGCGACGCTGCAGGTCATCGCCACGGCGACGCTCGCGGCTTACCTGGCGAACACCGGCCTGGGGCGCTACCTGTTCAACGGACTGAAGTCCCGGGACTACGCGCAGATGCTCGCTGGAGCCCTGCTGGTGACACTGCTCGCCCTTCTGCTGGAAATCGTGCTGGCCTTGCTCCAGCGCCGCGCCCAGCGCATGGCCCGCCCCGCGGCCGAACGCTCTCAGCCCTCAACGCCCATGGTTCCAACGAAAGGACCGTCATGAAACGCCTGCTCTCCCTGACCGCCGTCGTCGCGGCGTCCGCGCTCGCCCTGACCGCGTGCGGCAACGCTGACCCGCTCGCCGACGACCCCGACTCTGGCGCTACCGGCGGCGCCGGACAAGGCGGTGCGCCGCTCGTGATCGGTTCGCAGGACTACTACTCGTCAGAGATCATTGCTGAGGTCTACGCGCAGGCGCTCGAGTCCTCGGGCCTCGAGGTGGAGCGTCAGTTCCGCATCGGCCAGCGCGAGGCGTACCTTCCCGAGATCGAGTCGGGCGCGATCGATCTCTTCCCCGAGTACACCGGTCCGCTGCTGCAGTACTGGGAGCCGGAGACCGAGGCGCGGCTGGCGGACGACGTCTACGCCGAGCTCGCGGCCTCTACCCCGGACGGACTGCGCGTGCTCGAACAGGCCCCGGCCACCGACCAGGACGCGTACGTCGTCACGGAGGACTTCGCCGAACGGTGGGGGCTCGAGACCATCGGCGATCTCGCCAAGGTGGACGTCGACATGACACTCGGCGCGAACTCGGAAGCCGAATCCCGGCCCAACGGCCCCGGTGGACTCGCCGAGGCGTACGGCATCGACGTCGGGTTCACTCCCATCGAGGACGGGGGCGGCCCCCTGACGGTCAAGGCGCTCACCGATGACGACGTCCAGCTGGCGATCATCTACACGGGGGATCCGTCGATCGCCAAGAACGGGCTGGTCGCGCTCGAGGACACCGAGGGGCTCTTCCTGGCCTCGCACGTGGTGCCGCTGGCCGGCGATGCGGTCGGCGAGGACGCGGCCGCCGTCGTCGACGCCGTGAGCGCCGCGCTGACCGGCGAGGAGCTGCTCGAGCTGAATCGCCGCAGCGTCGACGAGCAGCTGCCGGCCGCGACGATCGCGGAGGACTGGCTCGCCGGGCGCGATCTCTGAGCGGTCGCGGCCGTGCCGGGGCCGTAACACCGCCGTCATCCGGCGCGCATAGGATGTGATCCGTGAACCAGCAGATCCTCCGCGCCGACTTCGCCGACCCCCGCCTCGAGGAGTTCCTCGGCGAGCACCTCGCCGACATGCTCGCGACGTCGCCGCCCGAGAGCGTGCACGCGCTCGACCTCGCTGGTCTCGACCGCCCGTCCGTGCGCATGTGGGTCCTGTACGACGACGGCGTCCTCGCCGCCACGGGCGCCCTCGCCTCGGTGGAGCTCGGTCACGAGGAACTCAAGAGCATGCGCACCCGCGCGGCGTATCGGGGCCGCGGGCTCGCGCGCCGGATGCTGCACCACCTCGTCGCCGACGCGAGCGAGCGCGGGATCGGGCGCCTCTCGCTGGAGACCGGGACAGAGGACTACTTCGCCCCGGCCCGGGCGTTCTACGCATCCGAGGGTTTCGCCGCCTGCGAGCCCTTCGGCGCCTACGAGCTGGACCCCAACAGCGTCTTCATGACGCGGGAACTCCTGGTCGTGGCCGAGGCCTCATAGGTCGCGGCCACCTGTCGCCCCGGACTCAGCTGCCGGTCCCGGAGTCGGCGGCCCTCGCATCCACCGGGGCGGTGAGCGTGACGACGTAGCCGGAGGCGGCGTCTCCCGTGACGGCGGCGAGCTGACTGGCGCCGCCGTCGTCCCCGAAGACCATGTCCGTCTCCAGACTCAGCATGGCCATGTTCCTGACCGAGCGCTCGTAGCCCCGGCTCGCGTAGGCGGCCTCGCACACGTCCTGCGGCAGCGCCATCTGGGAGACCGCGATCGCGTTCGTCGGCTCCGTAATCGACTCCTGGTCCGGGTACACCTCGAAGTGCACGTGCGGCCACCGGCCGGGATAGCAGGCGGGGACGATGCTCGTGAAGCGGACCCGGCCCTCGTCGTCGGCGACCTGCGCGCCGCGCAGGTAGTTCTCGTTCTCGACGCCGTCGGAGTAGAGGGAGTAGTTTCCGTCGCGGTCGCAGTGCCAGACATAGACGGCCGCCCCGGCCAGCGGCGTGCCGTCCGCGACGCTCAGAATCGTCAGCTCGAGCGTCATCGGGACGCCTTCGGCGGTCGCGCTGCCCGTGCCGAAGCTCGAGCGGATGTCGCTGCGCAGGATGCCCGACTCCTGCAGCACATCCGGGCCGTTCGATCCGTTGCCCGGGAACGGACCTGCAGTCTCGTCGGGGATCTCTTCGAGCGCCGCAGACGACGACGTCGCGCCCGTCGGCGCGGCCGCCCCGCACGCAGCGAGGCCGGCGGCGGCCGCGCCGAGCCCGATTACGGAGAGCACCCGCCGCCGTTCCAACAGCGTGGTGACGTCGAAGCCGAGGCCCTGATCCTCGAGGTCTTCCTCGGGGCGCGGCAGGCGCCGGGAGCCGAACCATTTGCCGGAGCGGACGGGGAACATGGCGTGAATCCTCTGCTGGGCGTCGTGTTGCACGCTTTCGAGCCTAGGCAGCGCGCCTGTGGTCAGCCTGTACCCCGGATGGGGCGGACCCGTGATTCAGTTCCTGTTCCGGGGCGCCGTCGGGAGCGGCGTTCAGGCTTTCCAGCGCGCGTAGAGGGTGTCGACGAGGGCCTCGAAATCGTCGACCATCGTGGGGTAGTCCGCATCGGTGAGCCACTGCAGCTGCAGCCCGTCCATCGCGGCGATGAGCAGGCGGGAGATCGTCTCGGCGGGCGCGTCGGGCCGCAGCTGGCCGAGCTCGACGGCCTCGGCGACGGAGCGTTCCATCATCGAGCGGGAGGCGCCGTGGTGCTTCTGCAGCCATTCGTTGGCCGGGTGTCCCGCCGTCACGGCCTCGCCCGCGACCGACGTGTACAGCCGCACCATGGTCTCCTGGGACTCGTTGTGGCGGACGAGCGCGATCAGACTCCGGATGACCTCCCATCCCCGCAGCGACCGGCCGAGGTCGAACTGTGCCATATCGTGCTCGTCACGGCGGTCGAGTACTGCGCTGAGCAGGTCGTCCTTCGTGGGGAAGTGGTGCACGAGCCCCGTCTGGCTCATGCCGGACTCGCGGGCGACGAGGCTCATGGAGACGCCGCGGTAGCCCTCCGTCGAGAAGAGCTTCTCGGCGGCATCGAGGATCTCGGCCCGTCGTGCCGCGGGGTCGGCGCCGGGCGGACGGCCGCTCTTTCGTTGCGGGCGGGGCGGGGTCACGGCGTGTTCCTCTCGAAATGCAGGTGGTCGCGGGGGAACGAACCCCCGCGACCACCCTAGCCAATGCCCGGCCGTCAGGCCTTCTCTAGCCGAGTTCGACGCGCCCCCGGACGTCACCGAGGCCGCGCGCGACGATGAGCTCGCCGCCGTTCAGCTCAGCCCACGTGTTCGCCTGCGCGTCCCAGCGGCGGAACAGGCGCGCGTCGCACTCAACTCTCACGGTCGCGTCCGCCCCGGCCGCGACCTGCACGCCCTGGTAGCCGGCCAGGCGCACCGGCTGTGTCGCGTCGGCGGGCCTGTAGTAGACCTGTACGGTCTCGCGCGAGTCCCGCGCCGACGTGTTGCGCACCCGCACGTCCACCGCGAGGGAGCCCGCGGCACCGGCCAGCGCGACGTCGTCGTACTCCCACGAGCCGTAGCCGAGGCCGTGGCCGAGCCAGAACAGCGGCTCCAGCTCGGCCGACGCGTCGTAGCCGCGGTAGCCGATCGCGACGCCGTCGGCGTACTCGAGGCCGAGATCTTCGCCCGGAGTGGTGTTCCACGCCGGCGCGGCGCCGTCGGCCGCGGGGTAGGTCGTCACGAGACGGCCCGTCGGCTCGAGCTCGCCGGTCAGCACGGCGGCGATCGCATGGCCGCCCTCCTGCCCGGGCAGGCCCGCGATGAGCACGGCGTCGACGTCGTCGAGCCACGGCATGAGCACGG